>JAJQHZ010000096.1 GCA_021199475.1 Lachnospiraceae bacterium | reverse complement strand
ATGTCCGGTACGAAAGTACCGCATTCGCGGTACCATTACTGCGGAATATTCATGCATTCAAAATCAAAGCTGGTGATTGTTTTAACAATAAAGAAGCGCCCTAAAGACGATCTCAATCTTCAGGACGCTTTCTCCCTTGCTCACATGTCAGCAGATAACCATACTCGCTTTTATATCTGCCATCCCTATGAGACCATAAACGCAGCCAACGCGCCGCTGGCGAACTCTGTCACAGCCACCAGTGCTTCTCCAATGCACGGAATCATAAAGACCACAAAGGTGCCGACCAGCATTTTCCAAATGGCAGACCATTCCTCCAGCCCCATCCAGCCACTCAGCACAGCGGTCAGGAAAAGTATCATCGCCAGAATTCAAAGGTAACAAACTTTACACGGCAACATTTAACAGGACACTGTATTTACAGGAATAGGCAATGAGGCAATAATACTTATTACAAAAAGAATATATTAAAATATTTCATCAAACAACAAAGGATTCCGTTCTAATGATTCATTAGTCGGAATCCTTTGTTTATAGCCAGACTTATTGATTTATTATTCTTGGCATTTACTCATGCCGCAATGGATATAACTCGATTATTGAGCATCTCCCAATGGAATTTATACAAATCCACCGCTCTTATATTGTGAATATGGAGCATATCAGCAAGCTGTCAAAAGCCAAAATCATACTGTCCAACAAGATGAGCGTTCCCATTGGACGTACTTATATCAATAAACTGGCTGAGGAGTTTACTAAATACTCGACACGGTTCAATGCTTAAAAGAGCTGCTGTCTCTAAGAGAAATATCAGGAACCCCAAAAAACCGATGAATCTATTTTTTCATAGAATCATCGGCTTTTTGTAAACTTTTGGTTTTCCTGTAATCCCTGTGACTATCACTATTCACTGTGGCAACGCAGTTTCTCACATATGCTACTTATTCTATTTCCTTTTGAAATACAGTGTTGTAATTTCGAAACTTTCGCCTGTATCAGTTTCTATCGTAACATAATTCTTTAAATTCACAAAGCAATGCTCTGTCCTCAATTGCCCCTACATCTGGCTGTCTTAAAAGTGATTGCATTTCCTGTAAAGCCAGATTCATTCCTTCTTCGTAATGATAGTTGACCATATAAGCGAACGCATCTTCCAGAAAACGCAGATAGCTCTGCAAATCATCCTTTTCCGCGAGTAAAATAATATTTTCAACAGTCTGAAACATGACTTGCTTCTGCTCGACTCGGTTATTGAAACTGTCTCGAATAGAAAAACAGGCGAGCAAGCCGATTAAAGAGAGCTTGTTCGCCAGTGCCAGCGAAACGCGAAGCGTTTTTGTCATCGCTGGCACGTCCTGCCCTCGCCGGGTGGCATCCTCGCCCTTTGGGCGGGATATCCGCCGAACTATTGCGAGGGCGCTGATCGTCCAGTGGACGATCGTTTAGCGCCGACCGTAGCGAAGCGAAGAGCATTTCTATCATCTGCTTTTACCTGTTTTGGATCGTCTGCTTTTCTATTTTACAAGTATGCTTTTTATTCGGATCGTTCTCTGAATAATTGATCCCAACCAGAAGAATATCATGCCGCAGGTTTTCCAACTGTTTCGGATATTTACGATCTTTAATCTGTGCAATCGCACTGTCATCTGATTCATTCCATTTCAGTTCAATCAGAAGTACCGGTAAGGGCGAGCCTGCCCGGGGCAGATAAACCAGATCTGCATATCCATGGCCGGTAGGAAGCTCCTGAATTTCCGCATACTCATCTATGCAAACCATATATGCCGTGCGAACCACGCTTCGAAGTGCCTGTTCATTATTGTAAAACAGAGGCGCCGCCGAAGACTGATGTACCGACTCGATTGCTTCTGCCACAGCATCCTCGCGCATTGCCAGTGTATCCTTTAGAAGTTGTCTGGACCGCACAATCAGTCTTGCAAGTTCTACGTGTTTTTCGCTGTCTTCGATAGCGGTAATAAATTCCTGTCGGATTTCCTCATTTGGAATGCGTACCGTCTTTGTATTCCTGTCATATGCCAGGTATCCCAGATGGATAAGCAAAGTAAAAACATCATCCCTGTTTTTCAGAATGCTCATGTCGTTTTGAAATTTCCGTATATTGACAGGAACATCCTGTCCGCTCAGCATACTTTTCAGAGCACTCTGAATTCCGTCAAAGTCTTCTTCTATATAAGATTTCAGAGACTCATATGTTTCCGTATTCGCCCAATACGTATCGTAATTACGCATGGAGATTGCCTCCATGACAGAATTCGGATTATAGACAGATCCGCTGTCATCAAACGAATATCCATCATACCAGCGTTTCATATCCTCATAATTCAACTCATGTTCCTTACAGAGAGTCTTCACTTCATCTTCCGTAAAACCGACATAACAAGCCAGATTCCCAGGGTTGACCATAGTAAGTTCCAGAACATCGGTCAGGGCTGACTGTTTTCCATATTTTTTGATTGGAAGGATGCCAGTCATATATGCCACAGCAATAGCTCTGCTGGTTACAGGACTTTTGAATAAGCCCCGAAGCAGATTCAAATACTGCTCTTTCACAAGACTATTATCAGCTGCTTCTCGAAAAATCGCATCCCACTCGTCAATCAGAAAAACGAACTGCCGCCCTGTAGACTCCGCGATCTGAAAAAGCGCAGTCGGAAGGTCTGTCCCGCCTTTTACCTGCGGATAATCACTCGCAAGCTCTTCGATCACCTGACTCTGCATCAGCAGCACGATCTGGTCTATGCTTTTGCCCTGACTGAGAAGCTGCGATATAAACCAGGTAATATCTATATAGATAACATGATACTGATTGAGATGCGTCTTATAAGAGCCATCCCCGGCAATTTTTAAGTCCTGAAACAATTCTCCGGAATCACAGCTATAATCATAATAAGCGCAAAGCATCTTTACCGCATAGGATTTTCCAAATCTCCTCGCACGGGTGAAACATATGAATTTTTTGGGGACATTGATCCGGCTGTTCACAAAAGAAATCATGCCGGACTTGTCCACATACTCCGCTTTCCGGATTTGTCTGAAAGCTTCTTTTCCCGGACTATAATACAATCCCATTCCCACCATCTCCTGCGTTTTCACTTACATTCGCTCCGACAGCATCCCCGCTGTGTTCATCCGTTGTATTGATCCTTAGTGTAACAGATTTTTTCAGTCTTGTCATTGATTTATTGATCGGGCAAGCCTCTTTTTTTCTAGCCTCCATCTTGATCCCAACCTGGCCCCGTCTTGATCCTTCCGTATATTGTTTCCTTCCAATCGAGTAGGAGTCGACCTTTTCGACTCCTACTCGCCTGCGCGAGCCGGGTGCGGCTTTAGCCGCAAAATTCCCTGCCCGGCTCTGCGATCGAGTAGGAGGCGGCCCGTCGACTCCTACTCGCCTGCGCGAGCCGGGTGCGGCTTTAGCCGCAAAACTCCTTGCCCGGCCCTGCGCATCAAAAATTTTGGTCTGGCTCAAATTGAACCAGACCACTTTTTCTCTTCAGCATTCATGAACAAACTTCATTTACTTTTATGTAGTCTCTGAGATATTTCTCCCACGAGCTTTTCGTCACCCGTTTTTTCCCGAGGAGACGCCCATCGCGGCGCTGAACGTCCAGTGGACGTTCGTTTAGCGCCGACCGGAACGAAGTGTAGAGCGATTTTAATTGGCGTCTCCGAACTGGCAGGTGCACCTTCAGGTGCGCATGCCGCTACCACATTCCCATATTTGAAGTGCGGCGGCGGGTACCTGAATCAGCCGGGCAAAGGCTCTTTGATTCAACCCCAGACGCTTTCAGCAATCCAAAAGCATTTTCCGCTGGCCGTTATACAGGAAGGAGTTGTATTCGTCCAGCAAATCCGTTACAGGCACATGAAACAGCTCCGCAAGCCTGTCCACGACATCCGCTAGATAATAATCAATCTCTCCGCTTTCAAACTCGTATAATTTTCTCACGTAATGCCAATTTTCTTCGCCACCTCTTTCACACTGTCTGTAATAACCGCATCTGTAACACTGCGATTGGAAAACTCCGGTATCATCCGCGCTCTCGGTGTTCAGTTCATGATTTTCTCAGATAAATCACCAGAGAATACACGGTCGGAATCACCGCCGCCAGAATCGTTCCGGCCAGAGGCACCGCAATGCCACCAGTAAAGACAGAAATGATCCACAGAAAACCGACAGCAACAAAAAGCCACCCTGCCAGACGATTGGTCTTGTTCCAGTTATCAGCATCCGCCAGCGTCCAGGGGAGTTTGACACCCACCGTATAATTCTGTCTGCATTTTGGCAGATAATTACCCAGCCCGATAAGCATAACAGCCATAAAAATATCTACAGTTTTCAATACGTCCATCTTAATTCCGAGCGCATTTGCATAAACGAGAGCGGCACAGAACCAGCTGACCGCCGGACAGATCCAGAATACCAGCATAAGTAATTTGGAATCGATTCCCTGTCTTTGGGGATCAACAAACGTTGCAAATACGCAGAGAAGATGCACGGCCAGTAGAAAGCAAGGCAGTCCGAACACAGCAAATACCTGTTGCTCCACCCGTCTGCCTCACCGTTCACTCCAAAATGGATGGCCATGCTCTGCGGCAGCGCATCCCAGTTTAAAAGGCCAATCAGAATCGGCAGCATCGTCACAATACAGGTGACTGCGATTCTGATACGATATTTCTTTAGCATTTCTCTTTCCTCCCCATTTTTCCACATCCATAACTAATGCCAGGCCCTCATTTCTTTGCATTCATAACAGATACAAAATTCTCAATTCTTTGCACTCATGGTGTTGCTATGTCCTCATTTCTCTGCATTTCCAGCGAGAGCCGGATCTCCCGGCAGATCAGGTGCCGGATTTCCCTGTAAATCCGCCAGCCAGACCATGATCTCCTCCAATACAGAGGTGTTCAGCTCATAATAGATATAGTTTTTGACTCGGGTCTCCTCTACCAGTCCTGCTTTCTTTAAAATACTCAGGTGGTATGAAATGGTCGCTCCGGTCATAACAAAATGGCTCCCTATCTCCCCGGCCGAAAGGCTTTCCTTTTTTAATAATTCCAGAATGTCCCGCCGAACCGGATCCGACAGGGCCTTAAACGTTTCTGCAAAACCCAAATGCACCACGCTCCTCCTGTTATTTAGATTTTTTTCTAAATACTATATATCACATCAGTGTAGTTTTGTCAACAAATATTTAGAAAATCTTCTAAATATCCAGCACCTGAAATCCTGCTTCCGTCAGACTCCTCTCTGCGGTTTCAGCATTACTCTTTCTTTTTATCCGCAGCCAGACCAGATGCACAGTGACTGAACTTCCATGATCAGAGAGCCATGTACACATCTGATCCGCATCCATATAGAGGCCGTCACCGGATAGCTGCGGCTGATGCGGCAATCGTATTTTCCAGTGTGATCACTTCCTGCGTGGCTACCTGATCATAATAATAAGAGGTGGATGAAAGCACAACATTCTCATCTGCTGTATTCACCGTGATTTTCAGACTATACACCGTCTGGTCATCACTCGTATTCTGAAACCTTGCAGTAAAGTCCATCTGCTCCCCAGCCGGAAGCTGAACTCCGCTAAGCGAGCATTCCTCCAGCAAAATATGCGGCTGATGCCATGCCCGCTATCCTGCCCCATTTGTCGCTCGAATCGTATCATACTAATACCCCAGACTGCGGTCGATGATCGTACCGTCCGCCGCGTTGACCGTCAGGAAGCTGTTGCCGGGGTAGTCTATGTAATTCGTGTATTCCACCCCATCGTATGTGCTATGTACCTCCTCATCTCCGAAGAAATCCCACACCGGCACGAGTGTCCCGCTTCGGCTGTCCACGCCCGGATCATAGATGCGCATATATCCAAGAGTGACTTCTGTAATTTCCAGACTTGCAGAATCATTGTAGCTGTCCGTATTCTGAATCACGATCATCTGCTCGAATATTTCCGCTATCTCGGAAAAAGAAAGCATATCCACGTTCTCGTACTTCTTTTCTCCGACCTCGTACAGATTCTGAATCTCTGCTTCCTGTAATCCATCCGCATTCACAATAAAGGTCACTAATTCATAGCACCACGGCTCCGTCGTGCTTTCCATGGATTCCAGTCCGCCGCCTTCATTCATCTCGTAGGTAACAGGGATTCCGTCGAGTGTCCGTGTGTAAACAATGTACCAGCCGCCGTCGATGCAGCTTGCCGTGTACGTATCGGATGTAATGCCGCTGCTCTCCAGATTTTTCCAGGCATGTGTCGTGAAACCCACAGAGAATTCGTTCGACAGCCCCAGCTGCTCCATATACGTGTCTGTAACCGCAATCGCCTCCTCTACCGTAATTCCCGCCAGTTCCTCACACTTCTCCTGCGTTGGACGATAAACATTGGAAGCAAAAGCCTTAGAATCATAGTATGTTTCCTCCCAGCTGACATCCTCAGTTATCTCTTCCTTATCGGCATAACGGGAAATCCGAATCGACATTGGTGTCGAGGATGAATTTTTCAAAATATAGGAAAAAAGTCCATCCTCCCTTTCCACAACTCCGAAAAAATAATCATCGTAGTACACGGTGTTTCCATTCTCATCCTCGTAAGAAGTTACACCAAAACCAGGTGTCACTTCCACCTTTTCCACTGTCTCCGGTGCCTCTGCGTAAATCTGCTCCCACTCATCAATTTCTTCCTGAAGATTAAAAATGTCATCCTCTGTGACTGACCCGTCTTCAAATACACCGTTTTCCTTCGCGGACTCAATATAGCCGTAAGGGTCCGTATTCCCCTCCGCCTGATACTCCTTCAGCTCATTTAGCTTCTCCAATGCCTCCGCCTTTGTCGTCTGATAGTAATAAGCATAATCGTAAACCGGGCTCTCTCCGAAAAAAGCTTCTGTTGTCAGGTCAATAAATTCCTGAGTGAATTCCATCTGAGAAACCGGGTAAACTGGCACCTTTGAAACATCCGGCACCTCGACCGTAGCGTTACTGGTCATGATGAAGCTTCCGTCAGACGTGGAGACTGACGCGGTGTAGGTATCCGGCACGCCAAGACGAGTGGCAAGGACATTTTCAGCATTGCCGCTAAAGGTATCTTTCTGTCCACTGCTTCCTGTGTCCGAACCATCCTCTGACGATACTTCAGCGCCGGAAACATTCTGTGTCTCTCCGGATGAACCGTCATCCGAACCACTTTGGTTCTCTTCGTCTGCTGATGTCTCTGCTTCTGTATCAGCATTGGCCTCACGGTAATTATCCTGACTCCGGCTTCCCTTCTGCCGCACAATGCTGCTATCCGGTGTGGCAGCGCAGCCCGACAACAACGTTACGCTAAGCAACAGGGCAAGGGTTCGTCTTCTGTTTTTCATAATGCTCTCCTTTCAATATGCGGCAATAACTGCCTTACGTTTTCTTCTTACGATCACAGTATACCAGGAAAGATGTTGCCAAGTCCTTGCCGAGTTGTAACCAAATTGTAAACGTTTATAACGATTCAGGGCAGTACCCCGCACCTGCTGCGAGGTACGTATGAAATCATATATTTTTCAGGAAAAAATCCCATCGCGCAGCTATTTCAAATATACTTTTTCCCGTAATTGTGAAGGTACTGAACAGTTACCATTCTTCACGTCCCCAGAAACGAGAAATTGTATTTCTTCACTGCCCGCCAGGAAATGATAATTCCAGCGGACTGATCCAGCCGACAATACTGCGGACACGATAGAACTCCCAGGTCTCAAGCCCCAGCATTTTTCCGAGTACATCCGGGTCAAGCAGAAATCCGTACAGGCTGTAGACATGTTCTGGTGAGCCTCGCCATCCAAAATTTAAATTCTTCCTCTCACTTCGTTTGAAAAACATTCCACCTCACCCCTATCCGGCTGCCTTTCCCAGGAGTACTTTCTATTACAATTCTGCCGCCATGCAGTCTGGCAATCTGCGCACATAAAGCCAGACCCAGACCAGCACCGCCTTCCTGGCGTGTTCTGGCTTTATCTACCATGTAAAACGGTTCCAGAATCTTTTTCTGCTCCTCCGGTGCGATACCGCAGCCTTCATCCTGAACAAACAACCCCTCCGTGGAAGCGAACAATGTAATCATGCTGCCCTGCGGGCTGGCTTTCCTTGCGTTATCAATCAGATTGGTCAGCAAAGAGAGCAGCAAATCCTCATCTCCGGTAATTGTCAGATCAGAATTTTTTTGCAGCGGTTGGCATTCCGATTGTTCCAACTGCTCTGCATCGTTTTGATTTAACTCTTCCTGAATCATAAATTGCAGCGAAATCTCTTTTTCCTTCAGTCTTTTCTGAACGATATCTTTTGCTTTCGAGAAAAGCGCTGCAACGGAAATCTCCTTCGATTCAATTTTAGACTCATCCGACAGATAAAGAGAGACTCGCCCTCGATTCGTTACACGAATCGGGACAAGTTCAAGCAGCTGGAGCATTTTAACAGACAGGCGTGAAAGCCTCCGACTTTCCTGCTCGATATAGTTCAGTGCAGACGCCTGACGCTCCGGGGAAAGCGAAACGCGCTGTAATAGCTCCGCATAGCCCTGAATGCTGGTCATCGGTGTTCTCAATTCATGGGAAAGAGCGCCAAGCAGCATTCGCTGTCTCTCATTCATTTCATCCAGTGTCCGGATATGTTCATCCACATTCTCTGCCATGCGGTTGAAGGCCAGTGCGATTTCCGTGACTTCATCTTCCTTTTTTCCCGTTCTCCTCTTCAACGGAACACGTTCCTCATACTGCCCATCCGCAATGACATTTGCTGCATTCTTAAGCTGATACAACGGCACAAAAAGTCTGCGTATGATCAACGTCAACGTAAGGCCAAGAATCAACGCAAGAGCCAGCGAAATAATAATTCCGTGCAGAAAAAGAAGTCTGCTTTCCCGAAAGATAACCGTAACATCCCGATAATGCAAAAGAGCGAATCCATTTCCTGAGCCATAAGAAGATTCCTCTATATAGGTAATCAGAAGGATGCTCCCGTTTATTCCGGCAAGATAAGCAACTGAGTCATTCGAACTGTACGCACTGATAAGCACGTATTTCTGATATTTTTCACCAAGGGGCGTCCCCGCTTCCAGATCAAATTCATAGGATGTACTGTTCGCAAGCACTTCGCCATCATAATAAAGCACCGCATTGTTGCTATAGGAACTCTGAAAAATCGTCCGCGCCGCAGCCGATATCCAGCGGTCATCCATAATTCCAAGTTTTGAGATTTGTTTCGAAAAAGAACTCATGTCAGAAGAAAGGTTCGTCTGTTCATCACCAAGCACAACACCGATCATCCGCATCTGTGTCTCATACAGATTCCAGATGGAAAAGGTCTGAGATAACACCAGAAGCAGCAGTGCTGACACGACGGATAGTTTTGTTCTTAAAAGCCACCTTGGGCGAACCGTTTTGGAGAGCCTCGCCATTTTAAATCGAGTTTCGCACGATGGCTCGGCCTTCGTCCATGATTTGCTTCGCAAATCACGGACATATTTGGATTGAGCAGCATTTCCTGCCTCTGGATGAATCGGATCGATATTTTCGTGTCTCATGCCTTGGCCTCCTCACTCATTGGGAATTTAGTCGGTAGCCGATGCGGGGCACAGTCTGGATGACATCCTGAAAATCCAGTTTTTTCCGCAGTCTCGCAATATGCACATCAATGGTGCGCGTCTCACCATCAAAATCCACGCCCCACAGCGCATTAATCAGCTGCTCGCGACTAAGGGCAATATTTTTATATTTCACCAGCTGCAGCAGACAATCAAATTCCATCGGTTTCAAAGAAATCTCCTTTCCCGCCTTTGTCACCCGCCGCTCCTCCGGAAAAATTTCGACATCTCGCACCACAAAGACTTCTGATTCCTTTCGATAACGCGCCAGCACTTTCTCCACACGCACAAGCAGTTCCAGCATTTCAAACGGCTTGACAATGTAATCCTCTGCCCCATCTTTTAAGCCATGAATCTTGCTGTTCAGGTCATCCTTTGCCGTCAGAAAGATTACCGGGATTTCCAACGCGCGCAGCTTGGGCAGCAGCGAAAAACCGTCTTTTCCCGGAAGCATTACATCAAGAAGTGCCAGATCAATCCACTGACGTTTCTCATCATGAAGCCATACACTAACAGCATCACCATCCCAGAATGGCATCGGCTCATACCCCGCCGTCTCCAGGTTGATACAAATCAGTTCATTGATTGCCGCAGAGTCCTCAATGACCAATATTCTTTCTTTCCTATTCACACTACACACTTCTCCTGATGATCAATTATTGAAATAGTTCTCCTATATATTAATATGTGCAAGCCTGTTTTTCAATGGATGGAATGTAACCAAATTGTAAACGTTTTTCTTATAATACAATTGTGAAAGCTAAAAGCACAAAAATGACCGTCTCAAGCCGTGATTGATGAGCTTGAGAGGTCATTTCTAATCTGCGTTCGGTTTGGATTTGTTGATTGAAAAATTTGGACTTCTGAGCAAATAACTGGATTTTAATAGCCGCAGAATTACAATTTTTAAGAAAAAATTCCGAAACTAATCTCTCACCGATAGTATAATAAAATCATGATCAAGAGGGACGCCATGATATACGAACATCAGAAAGATCTTCAAGTAACAACATGAAAACATAATCAGTCTTACAATAATGTCAGGCAAGACAACGTAATGGTAAAATTAGCGAGGAGATGAAAATATGGGGATTAATCCGATAAGAAGAGACAATATAATGCAAAATATGGCTCTGGAAGCAAATGCGTTGGAACATGAAAGAAAGCGGGCTGCCAGTGAACAAAAGGCAAAAGGCAAACAGCGCACAGGAAAAATTGTCTTTTTTGTGCTGTTAGTTGTACTGTTTGTGACTGTAATTGCTTATGTGATGTATCACATATAAATTTATTTTACCAGAAGCGATAACCTTTCATGTGACAGATTTTTTCAGCCTTGTTATTGTTTTATTAATCGGACAAGCCATAAAGTCTGGTCTGGCTCAAATTGAACCAGACCATTATAAGAAGATATCCTATTCTATAAGCCCATGCTTTTTCAGTCTGGCGCGTATTGCTCCATTCGTGCGGTCATGAAGCTTTGCGATCTCAGAAATCTTCATGCCGGAATGGTACTCTTCATCGAGCTGTTTATCCTCTTCGTCCGTCCACGACGTCCCGGCTCCATCCGGTCTGTGCATTTTACGGTTATAGTCTGCTCTGCCTTTGTGCACCCCATTTTCCCCGGAAGCATCTTCATCCGCTTCTATGCTGGTGACAGCATCCGGATGTTCTTCCAGAAATGCGGTGATTGCCTCTAAAAACCTGCCGCCGTATTTCTCATATTTGGCTTCACCTACACCGGATACCTTCAGCATGGATGTCTTGTCATGCGGAACTCTGTCACTCATATCGATCAGTGTTTTATCGCTGAAAATGATATACGGCGGCACGCCTTCTTCCCTGGCAATCGTAAGCCGCAGCTGGCGAAGCTCTTCAAATAACTCATATCCCGCCTTTGTGAGGGAATCGGTGCTTTTCCTGCCGTGGGTTTTGGCCTGACGTTCCGACCGTTCCGGCTTTTCTTCATCATGAATCCGAATCCGTATGCGTGTCTCCTCATCCCTGAGAGGCGCTATATTCCCCAGGCGGATCACGCTGTATTTATCTGTAGTCTGGCAGAGATACCCGTCCATAATGAGCTGACTGATCAGCAGCCGGAGCTCCGATTCTGAGCGGTTTTTCAGTGCCCCGTAGGTCTTATAACTGGTAGCCCCGACTTCCTTTAATCTGGCTCTGTTTGCGCCGAGAAGTGTGCCAAGGATGATACTAAGACCATATCTTCCCCTGGTCTCCCAGACGCAGTTGATGACCTGCTTCGCGTCCTCTGTCCTGTCGATTTCCGTATATTCTCTGTGACAATTGCCGCAGGCATTACATGGTTCCTCTCTTTTCTCGCCAAAGTACTCAAGAATATAATTGCGCAGGCATCCCGTGGTTCTGCAGTATCCTTCCATGACCTGGAGTCTTCTGGCATCGCGCTGCCGGATAGATTCCATGTCTTCTTCGGGAACATCCGTAAAGTCTTTATGCTCCAGCAGAAATTTATTTATCATAATATCCTGCGGGGAAAACAGCAGAATGCACTGCGACGGCTCACCGTCTCTGCCCGCGCGGCCGGCCTCCTGATAATAATTCTCCATGCTCTGAGGCATATTATAATGAATCACAAACCTTACGTTGGATTTGTCGATGCCCATGCCAAACGCGTTTGTGGCGACAATCACCAGAGAACGGTCATAAATGAAATCGTCCTGGCTTTCCTTTCGGTCTTCATTATCCATTCCGGCGTGATACCTGCTCACCGATACTCCATCGGCGGATAACCGTTCATATACGGTGTCCACATTCTTCCTTGTGGCGCAGTATACGATGCCGCTGTCGCCCGGATGCTTCCTTATGTATTCGCGTACAAAGTCATCCTTCTTTCCGGTTGTCTCGACCCGGAAGTAGAGGTTCTCACGATCAAATCCGGTGACCACGGTTTTCGGATCCTGCAGCTTCAGTACGCAGGAAATATCCGTTTTCACCTCTTCGGTAGCGGTTGCCGTAAATGCGCTTACAATCGGTCTTTCTCGCAGGCGATCGATAAAATCTACGATTTTCAGGTAACTGGGTCTGAAATCCTGCCCCCACGAGGAAATACAGTGCGCTTCGTCAACCGTTACCATGGATATGCGAATCTGCTCTGTAAACTCCACGAAACCATAGCTTTCGAGCCGCTCCGGCGCAACATAAAGGATTTTATATGCGCCCTCCGCTGCTTTCGCATAGACCTTTGCAATCTGGGCGTCTGTCAGGGAGGAATTGATATAACCCGCGTGAATTCCCGCCTCATTTAACGCCTTGACCTGATCCTGCATAAGGGAAATCAGCGGAGATATGACGATCGTAATCCCCGGTAAAAGCAATGCCGGCACCTGATAGCAGATTGATTTCCCTGCTCCGGTCGGCATGATGGCCAATACATCTTTTCCGGACAGAACCGCATCAATGATTTCTTCCTGCCCGGGTTTAAAGGTATCATAGCCGAAATATTTTTTTAATATCCGCTTTGCGTCCACGTTTTATACTGATACCACCATGGTTCCGGCAGTGTCTTTTCCTTTCTTTATACTTTCCTCTGTTCCAGTACTGACCAATCCATCGGTCTGTCCTATCGGTCTGTCTTAGTGTTCTTCCTTACTCATTCTGTCTTTTCTGCCTGCCACACAGCTGACAGCCTGCTTCGACAGTTGGGCATAACAGCATTCAAACTACAGGCGGCTATAAAACTCTGCCACCACCTGCTCCGCCGGTTTCCCATAGATGTCATATTTTTTATCGTTTACCGCCTCCGCAATGGGATACTGTCTCCAGCTCCAGTCCCAGAGTGCATAACCGCCCACCCAGCTGCGCCTGCTGCCGGCCGAAAACATGGTCCGGTACCAGTCAGCCTGACCTTCCAGATCCACATCGCCTGACAGGCTCCAGTCGTTCGGCACCAGATTGGAGCCTGTCGCAGACATACAGCCACACTCCGCAAAGAAAAATGGCTTGTTAAATTTCTGAACCACTGCTTCGATTCGGTCCAGCTGGCGTTCCCAGTCGTTGATCGGGTAGTAGCCGCTCGAGGAAATCACGTCCACCGCATCCCACCATCTGACGTTGTGTTCCTGATATTTATCCGTGTTATAGGAAACCAGGCCGCCAAACTCCTGACGGATATCCCGGATCAGCTGCCGCCATTCCTGTTCCCGGCGTTCGCTCTGTACCATTTCACAACCCGGAAGGAACATCTCACAGCCTTCCCGCTGTGCAATTTCCGCATAGTGTAATTGAAAATCTGTGTAAGCCCGGAACCAGTTGCTCCACTTTGGCTCGCAGGGAACGTCCTCATCGAAGAAGTTGATATGTGCCCGCCAGACACCATTGCGGCAGTTTACGGTCGGCTTTAATGCCACACGCAGTCCAAGGGCTTTGGCGAAGCGGATTGCCCCGGCCAGCTCCCGGTCGCTTACCGTTGCGTCGGAGCGGTAGTCAATTTCTTCCGACTGGGGTGAATCCTGCAACCCAACCGGAACGAGGATAATAAAGTTTGCGTTTGTCCGCTTCACCAGATTCCGGAGGCTTTGCTCCGCTTCCGGTGTCTCAAGGCTGCCCTTCGGGGCAAATGCTGCAAAAGTGATCCCCTTAATAAAATCCATATTCTCACACTCCTCTTCTGTCAATCCTGGAAAACTGTTTTTCTGATTATACGCAATGAAGCAGCTATGTTCTTAATGTCTTTTATTCGAGGATTTTCTTTGTATGTTGTTAAAGCCTGTCTGGATGTTAATATATCTGCATAAATCAGTCCAAATGAAATTTCAGCCATTGACATCCTCCTATCGCCGCTTGTAAATGCAATACCCTCTTTTGATATCTTTCAGGATATCTGCTTTCGGGAGTTTCGTGTATCGAAAATACAAAATATCATAATCCTGAAAATCTCCATACTTGTATACTGCGTCAGTGAAATGCCGATAACTGTTTGATGAAAGCATCTGATACTCTGTTTTATCACCAAATATGGCAATATCAATATCGGAATCTTCAGTGCATCTTTCTTCGGTTGTCGATCCAAATAATACGATTTCCTGAATTGCCTGGCATTTAGGAGCGTTTTGAATAATGTTAAGGACATATTCTTTTTTTATATCAGCTACTTTACATCTCTCCCCATGATTTGTTGATATTTCAACCAATTTGCACATACAACCCCTCCTTCCGCCAGATTTTGGTTTCAGTATATAGGAAGGAGGAAAGAAATGCAAGGCCAATTTTGAAAAGGCTAGAACCAAATTGTAAATGTTTCTAGCAGACAAAGAAAAGGCTGATAAATTCATTCGGCATAAATTTATCAGCCCTTTGTCTTGATTGTTACGCTCGCTCTCCTGTAAGATTCATCTAATTACACCGACTCGGGATTTTTTTCTGATGAGCCTTTAGCACTTTGTCCATCCTCTGGTTCTTCCTTTTCAAACAGCCGATCCGCACTCTTTTTGATATCTACTCCTGCCATCGGCGCATAGCGGTGATTGTTTGCGATAACCGCTTCCACCCATTTTACCACTTTTCCCATACCCCTTCAGCTCCTTCTTGCAAATCATTGGCGTGAGCCATTTCACTGATTGTTTGACTGTTTAATTGTTTCCGATCAGTTTGCACTGTTATGATTATATTGTCTGATAATTGATTTGCAGTCAAGAGATTTGTCCTACATTAAGGAAAAGTTAAGGAAGTTAAGGAATGCAGCGCTCGGAACTGCCAGAATGAACGCCAGTCGGCTTTCTCCTAAAAACGTGTGAAAATATAGCCCGAATTAATCAGGAACTGTGTTCTTTCTCTTAAAAATTCAGAAAAACAGGTTATAAACCGCTATTCTTCAAAAGAGCAAGCGAAAAAAGCGGAAACTATAATTCTGCCTTCTGCGTTTCGATCGTTTTTACACCCAGGAAAAAATACAGCAGATGGCACACCCATACAACAGCCAAAATTGCGCGTCCCACTGGAACCCTCGACATCATAGCGAATCCGAGCGCCATAATGACCGTCACTGTGCAGACAATCCGCAGCTTCGTCTTCATGGTCATCCCCTCGCCTTTGACAAACGTCTCCAGATTATTTTTGTACAGCCTCGTTCCCTTAAACCAGCTGTTCAGCTTTTCCGAGCTTTTTCCAAAACAAAATGCCGCAAGCAATAAAAATGGAACGGTTGGAAGAATCGGAAGAACCGTGCCAACCGCACCTAATCCAAAAAACAAAAATCCCAATACTGTGTATACGATCTTCTTTACTTTCATGAAATCCTCCTGTGATTCTGCGCTTTCAATTCCATTGAGGCGTCTGTCCGGATACACCATCTGAAGCATTGCAATAGGGTGCTCCATCCGGACAACCCAAATTTTTGTTGACAGATAACACTGTCTTTTGTTATATTTATCTAACCAAAGCAAGGCAATTCTAACACAGATATTAAAATCAGTCAATTATTATTTATTTGCGTCAATGCAAAACAACACACATCATTTACTATATGATAATAATGCAGTG
>JAJQHZ010000149.1 GCA_021199475.1 Lachnospiraceae bacterium | reverse complement strand
CAATGGAGTCGCGCTGCGCGCGAGGCGTGGCCTGCGTCCTCACTCCTGCGGAGTGAGGACAATTGGCGCG
The DNA here is from genome assembly GCA_021199475.1 of Lachnospiraceae bacterium. Lineage (GTDB taxonomy): Bacteria > Bacillota > Clostridia > Lachnospirales > Lachnospiraceae > Choladousia. The sequence continues at coordinate 16,095 of JAJQHZ010000149.1, read as the reverse complement.
GTAGTCTCTTACACTGCCCTTCCACCCTTACCGGCCTGTAGCCGGCGGTTCATTTCTGTTGCACTATCCCTGGAGTCGCCTCCGCCGGACGTTATCCGGCATCCTTGCCCTGTGAAGCCCGGACTTTCCTCATCTGGTACCTTTCGGTTTCCTCCGCCCAACCAAGTGGACGGAGACTCAGACGCGACCACTTGTCCCACTTACATTCGCGTATTCTAGCACACACAGCGTTATTTGTAAATCAAAAAATCATCCTCCCTCGTAGCACCCACCGCCGATGAATTCGCGGATCAGAGAATTGTTCGGTATGAGGTCTCCCGGAATCGGAAGAAAATAATCCAGAAACTTCAGCAGCCGCTTCGCCTCTTCGTATTCCGGCTCTCCCGGGCGGATGGAAAAGAGCAGAGGCTGCGCGTACTGCTTGAGCACAGCAAGCTCGTAAATCAGGGTCGAATTGAAGATATAATCCGCCGTTTCCTGGAACGGGAAAATATAACCGGCTTCCCCGCGGCGCACAGACGGCCACATACGGATGGTTCCCCGCGCGTCTGTGCCGCGCATGCGCGCGTCACGCACCATCCGGCGGATCAGACGCCCGTCGGTCGTCGGAATCCGGTTGTGCTCATCGATATTCAGCTGCGTCAGCGCGCTGATGTATATTTTTACCTTATTTTCCGTGCTCAGGCGATACGTCAATGCGTCATTCAGGCAGTGGATTCCTTCGATGATCAGAATGTCCTGACTGCCCAGCTTTTTCACATTTCCTTTGTATTCCCTTCGCCCGGTCTTAAAATTAAACGTCGGAAGCTCCACCTCCTCACCGGCGAGCAGGGCAAGCATGTCATCATTTAATTTCTCCACATCAATCGCCTCGAGACATTCGAAATTCGGTTTCCCATCCTCGTCGATTGGCGTGTGATCGCGATCAACGAAATAATTATCCGCCTCAATGGGATGCGGCTTGAGACCATGCACCGAAAGCTGCGTGGCAAGCCGATGGGAAAAGGTCGTTTTCCCGGAGGAGGACGGACCTGCAATCAAAATCACGCGTTTTTGGTGGGAAGCCGCAATCTGCGCCGCCATCTCCGCGATTTTTTTCTCATGGTATGCTTCCTGAATCATAATCAGATCTTTCACATGACCATTCACAATATAGGTATTGAGCGCGCCAACGGTCGGAATTCCCAGCCGGCTTCCCCATTCAAGCGCGTCCTTTTGCGCCCGCCAGATTTTACGCTGCGGAGCAAACGTCGGTGCTTCACCTGACTGCGCTGCCATGCTCCGGGCTGCATCTTCCTCCCGCATATCCTGCGAACATCCGCCTGCCGCCAGACTATGTGAATCAGGAAAATGAGAGGACATTTTGCCAAGCACTCCCGGCTCCTGCATAGACGGAAAGCACAGCAAAAATCCATCCTCGAACAACCGCAGATCAAAGCAGGTCAGGTAGGACACATCCGGCAGCATATATCCGTAAAAGTAGTCCTCAAATGTTTCAAGATTGTAAATATTGACTCTCGATGACAGGCGGTAACGAAACAGCTCCTCCTTGTCATACATCCGGTATTCATGGAACCGCTCGCAGGCTTCCGCTGTCTCAATCGACGTCTTATGAATCGGCGCCGCGGCGCGGACCAGCTCCCACATATATTGCTTTACCTCCTCCAGAAACGCTTCCGTCAGAGGCTGCTTTCCCTGAAGGGTGCAATAGTAGCTCTCACCCACGGAAAAGTGGACGCTCACTCGGTCGATGTTCCGGTTATCCCCGGCTACATGATAAATCGCTTTCAGCATCAGCAGCACCAGCGACCGGCGGTAGGTCTCACAGCCCGCCTTATCCTGAAGTGTCAGGAAGCGAACGGTCTGGCCATCTTTTGCATTCTTTATCAGCTCGCGCAGCCGCCCGTCAGCATTCACCAGCACAATCGGGCTGGAAAAATCCTTCTGATGAACCGCAGCGATCTCCCGCCAGGTCGTTCCCGCAGGATATTCTTCCGGCATGCCCTCTATGTATACCGTAATATTATTTTTCTCTAATTTATTATTTTTCTCTAATTTATTATTCTTCTCTACTTGATCCATGATACTCCCCCTTTTTCTTCCACCTGCCCCGATAAACCGAAACAAAAATTTTACCTTTTTTCGCAAAAATCGTTCTTAAGCGCCTATATGCCGCAATCTAATCACGGAGGAATCTCTCTTTCACGAAAAAGCCTTCATAGAAAAACTTTCACAGAAAAAGCTTCGCTGAAAAGCCGATCCATCAGTCTGAGAAATACCGGTTCAGTGCCTCATCAATCAGGCAGATCTGGTTCTGAATCTCTCTGACACGGGCAGCTGCTTTCTCTCCCTGCCCCTTTTCGAGCGATTCCAGAATCCGCTCCTGCGTCTTCCGTTCCTTTCTAAGATACTGACACAGGACCGGATGCCTCATCCGCAAAAGCTCCGGGCCGAAAGCAAGCTCCGCCTGACTGTATCCCGCGCTATGTTTTCCGCTATATTCCCTGCCGGGAGCTCTGCTATGGTCTCTTCCGGATTCTCCGCTGTGCTCCCTTTCGTGCACATCCATAGGGGGCAGCCGCTTTGCTTTCATCATCGGATAGTATTTCCCCTCCTCAAAGACCATGTCCTCCCGCACAATACGCCAGCCGCTCCGCATCAGATACTCCCGCACCTCTGATACTTCCGACTGCGGCTGAAGAATAAGTTCCAAGTCATCCCATGTTCGTCCCAGGTGGCTCGAATCCTTAACAGCTGCCAGATTGCCCGAATCCATAGCAGATACTGGATTGCCCGAATCCATAGCAGATACTGAATTGCCTGAATCCATAGCAGATACCGGATTGCCTGAATCCACAACAGATGCTGAATCGCTCGAATTCATAGCAGATGCTGAATCGTCCGAATCCTTAACAGATACTGAACCGTCCAAATTAAAAATAGATGTATGGCTATCCGGATTCCATTCAGAAGCCATGCCCCGATTCAGAGAGGCTTCCGCGTTTTTTAGAATACGGATTGTCAGCGCCCCTCCCATTCCGGCGATCACGATGCTCTGTGCTTCCCCAGGACGCAGTGCGGTCAGGCCGTCGGAGAGCCTTGTCTCGATCCGGCCGCTCAGCGCATGCTCCTGAATATGTGTGTTTGCCCTCAGCAGGGGGCCTTTATTCACGTCCATCGCAATCGCACGCGGGATCCTCTTCTGTTCCGTCAGATAGATGGGTATGTACGCATGGTCCGTCCCAATGTCCGCGAGGACAAGCCCGGGCGTCACCATGTCCGCGACCGCGCGAAGGCGGTCTGACAATTTTACAGATGTCATCATTTTCCCTCTCAGTCCAGATAATCCTTCAGCTTCCGGCTTCGGCTGGGGTGGCGCAGCTTGCGCAGTGCCTTTGCCTCGATCTGACGGATGCGCTCCCGCGTCACACAGAACTCCTTCCCGACCTCTTCGAGCGTTCTCGCCCTGCCATCGTCCAATCCGAAGCGGAGCCGCAGAACCTTCTGCTCCCGCTCCGTCAGGGTAGAAAGTACCTCTACGAGCTGCTCCTGCAGTACCGTAAAGGTCGCCGCATCGGCCGGCACCAGTGCTCGGTCGTCGCTGATAAAATCCCCCAGATGCGTATCGTCCTCATCTCCGATGGGGGACTCGAGCGATACCGGCTCCTGAGAAAACTTCAGGATTTCTGCCACGCGAAGCGGCTCCATCTGCAGCCTTCCGGCAATCTCCTCCGCAGTTGGCTCCCGTCCCAGCTCCTGCAGCAATGCCCGGGAGGCACGGTTCACACGATTCATGGTCTCTACCATATGCACCGGGATCCGGATGGTTCTGGCCTGATCCGCGATGGCACGCGTGATAGCCTGACGAATCCACCAGGTCGCATAGGTGCTGAATTTATAGCCCTTCCGATAGTCAAACTTGTCCACTGCCTTCATCAGGCCCAGATTTCCCTCCTGCACCAGATCCAGCAGCTGCATCCCACGGCCGTTGTACCGTTTTGCGATGCTGACGACCAGACGCAGGTTGGACTCCGCCAGCCTGGCCTTTGCCCGTTCATCCCCTTCGCTCATCTGCTTCGCAAGCGCCAGCTCCTCCGCCGCGCTCAGCAGTCCGATTTCACCGATTTCCTTTAAATACATCCGCACCGGATCATCCATCGGAATTCCGTCCGAAGCAGTCTCCTCTGTGAATCCATCCGAAAAAACAGCATCCACATCATCTTCCATGAAAAACGCATCCGGAGGAACCAGCTCCACATCCTTCTCCGCCACAAACGCTGTACGGGAATCATCGTTCTCCGTCGTTTCCGCCTGTCTTTCCGCCTCGAGCCCCATCAAAGCAGCTTCCCTGTTTTCTATCCGCTTTTGTAACAGATCTGTTTCTTCCTGAAAAATCATGTTCTGCGTATCCATCCGTTTCCCGTCCAAGCCTCATGCACACCCGGCACGCGCCGTCAGAGTATAGAAGCTTCCTGTTATGCTTTATTCTTTCCTGCCTGTAAAGAAATATGCAGGCCAGAGAGACTCTGCTGCCTTTTTTGAGCGTCAAGAAAAGCCTGCTGCGCCTGTATATCGGCCAGATTCATTTTTTCACTCTTCTGCCGCAATGCGTTATCCGCAATCTTACGGATGGTCTCGGCGATGGCCTTCTCCTGCTCCGCCTGCGACGCGACCGGCACCTCCGTATTAAAAATCTGCGCGACCGTCCGCTGCTGATCCGTTTCCGTAAAATGATTTACGATCCGCGCCGGATTCAGCTCCTGCTTTTCCAGCTGCCCATAAAGCATAGTCGCGACCTCCCGGTACAGCTCGTCCGAAAAATCCTCCGGACGGACATACGCCGACACGGTTGGATACAGATAAGGGTACTCGACCAGCCAGGTCAGAAGGAGACGCTGTGATTTCAGGATTCCATTCTCTTTTTCCGCACGCCGTTCCCGGTCTGCCGGACGGGGTGCGGTGCGGACCGGCGCTCCCTGCATCAGATGGTTCATCACCATTTTGCGCATTCCCTCATAGGACGTCTGGTAGCGGGCGACAACCGCCCCGATATAATTTTCCCGCTCAATCTCCAGTTCAAAACCGGCGATTCTTCCAGCCACCGCCTGAAAGAAGCGGGTTTTCCCGTCCGGATCCTTCATATCATAGGACTTTTCCATCACCGAGAGTTCGAATAAAAAACTGTTCTCTGCCTGGTCGATCCGTTCCTGAAACGCTTCCGTTCCCAGTGCTTTGATAAATTCGTCGGGATCCTTGTACGGCTCCATATGCAGCACCCGCGTGGATACCCCCGCCTCCTTCAGAAGCGGAATCGCCCGCAGCGCTGCCCGGATACCGGCCTCATCGCTGTCATACGTCAGAATCACCTCATCCGTATAGCGCTTCAGGATCGTCGCGTGGCGGCTGGTCAGCGCTGTGCCAAGGGATGCTACTGCGTTCGTAAATCCCGCCTGGTGCATGGAAATCACATCCATGTACCCCTCGCAGACCAGAAACTCCTTCTGCTTCGACGAGCGTGCATAGTTCAGCCCATAGAGATTCCGGCTCTTGTCAAAGACCACCGTCTCCGGGGAATTCAGGTATTTCGGCTTTCCATCCCCCATCACGCGCCCGCCAAAGCCAATGACCTTGTGATTGACATCCATAATGGGGAAAATCACCCGGTTCCAGAATTTGTCATACATCCCCTGCCGCTCATTTACCTGCATCAGACCGGAATCCTTCAGAAGCTGATCGGAGATCCCCTGACTTTTCAGATAACGGTACAGAACCGTACTGTTCGTCCCTGCGTAGCCCAGACCAAAGTGTTTGATTGTCTCATCAGTCAGCGCCCGGTTCTTCAGGTATTCCATTCCGCGCGCTCCCTGCGGGGAGCGAAGCTGATAATAGTAGAACCTCGCGGCCATTTTGTTCAGCTCCAGCACACGCGTCTTCCGGTCTCTTTCCCGTCTGACCTCCTCGGAGTCCTCCTCTTCCGGAATCGCGATTCCCGCCTGATCTGCCAGATGGCGCACAGCCTCCGGGAACGTATAGTTCTCGTACTCCATAATAAAATTAAATACGCTTCCGCCCGCTCCGCAGCCAAAGCAATAATACATCTGCTTGGCCGGACTGACGGAGAAAGACGGACTTTTTTCATTGTGAAACGGACAGAGTCCGAAGTAGTTGCTCCCTCTGCGCTGCAGCTTTACGTAGCCGGATATTACGCTCACAATATCGCTGCGCGAGCGCACTTCCTCAATTACCTCATCCGGATAATACATCTGCCGCTTCCTCCCTCCTGTGTATCTTCCTTTTCTTTCTTTGGAACTGCCGCAGTGATCGGTATCCTCTTATTTGATATCCGAAAGCATATGCGTTTCGGAACTCAGCAGTAACTTTTGCTCCTGCCATCAGCAAAGCAGGCACGCAAAATGCACCTGGAATCATGATATGGTAAACAGATTCACGTCTGCCATGACTGCGGCACAAACAGCTCCTTGTATTTTCGGATTGAATAGAGATCCGTCATTCCGGAAATATAATCGCAGACCACTTTTTCCTGCGGCTCGCCGCGTTTCGTCATCAGATTCTGATATTCCTCCGGAAGCTGCTCCGGATAGTCATTATAAAAACGGTACAGCTCCTGAATCATTCGGATTGCTTTTCCTTCCTCACTTTTTGCTTCCGGGTTCAGATAGACATGCTCGAACATAAACGCACGCAGATCGAGCATCGCACGCTCCATTCCCTCGGACATCGTGATATGATCCTGTTCTTCACTGTTCATGATCACATCATGAATCAGCGTATTCAATCTCTTCCTGGTCGTATCGCCGATCATCCTGCGGCTCTCCTCGGGGATATCTGTCTCGCTCAGGATCCCGGCGCGCTCCGCATCGTCGATGTCGTGATTTATGTAAGCAATCTTGTCACAGTACCGCACAATCTGTCCTTCCAGTGTCGACGGATGGCCCGCCGTGCGATGATTCAAAATGCCGTCCCGGACCTCCCATGTCAGATTCAGACCCTCGCCCGTTTTCTCCAGAAGCTCCACGACCCGGACGCTCTGCTCATAATGCGCAAAGCCATAGGGACAAACCTCATTCAAAGCGCTCTCCCCGGCATGCCCAAACGGCGTATGTCCCAGATCATGGCCGAGCGCGATCGCATCCACCAGATCCTCATTCAGCCGCAAAGCCTTCGCGATGGTCCGCGCCAGCTGCGATACCTCCAGTGTATGCGTCATACGTGTGCGGTAATGGTCTCCTTCCGGAATCAAAAACACCTGCGTTTTCTGTTTCAGGCGACGAAATGCCTTGCTGTGGATGATCCGGTCCCGGTCTCTCTGGTAAACGGTGCGAATATCACACTGCGGCTCATCCCGGTCACGTCCCCGGCTCTCCCGGCTAAACGAGGCATATGGGCTGAATATCTGATACTCCAATTCCTCTGTTTTTTCACGTATTGTCATTTGTTTCATCTTCTTTCCTGGCATACAAAGAACTGTTACGAAATCACTTATACATCCTGCACCGACTGACGCACGAATCGCAGACCATATATGATTCAAGCGGCAAAAGGGTATGATACTGCGGATTGCTGCGTGCTTCGCATCTTGGCTCCGCTTCGGTCAGCGAATATCCCGTCCAATGGACGGGATGCCACCCGGCGAGGGCCAAACGGACATCCACTGGTTGTCCAGCGCTCCTTGTATCATTATATGCTAAAATGCATGATTATTTCCACATATTTTCAAATTTTTTTATAAATCGTTCTGTCTAGTAGACTGTATCGGAAGACCTTGTGCATAATGCGCAGAATGTTTTGTCGAGAGTGCATAGCAAAAAACGTAGGCGCAGCGGGCTGCGCTGAGGATTTTTGCTATGTGCTATCGGCGAAACAGGCAAGCAGAATGCACACGGAATTACGATACAGGCTACTAGCATCAAAGCATAACTAAAAATGTCTGTTATCGTGCCAACAGCATTCGGTCGGGAACGGCGATTATGATTATACTCAATATCTCTCTGTCTTCACGTATCCGAATACCGTGTATCGTTTTCCGTCGCTTCGAATCGTCAGCGCCCCGCAATCCATCGTCGTATACAAATGGATATCGGCGGCCCGAAGCCGTTCCACCGCTGCGGCGGCCGGATGCCCGTAGCTGTTGTCTTTTCCGCAGGAAATAATGCCAAGGGAAGGAGCCGCTGCTGCGAGAAATGCTTCCGAAGAAGCTCCTTTCGAACCATGGTGACCGACCTTCAGGACATCGCAGGACAGGTCCGCGCCGGATGCGGCAAGTGCACTCTCCGAATCTCCCTCCAGATCGCCGGTAAAAAGCATGCGAAACGATCGGTACTGCAGCAGAAGAACCATAGAATCCTCGTTTTTGTCTCCGGAAAGGGACCCGGAAGACGGCGCAAGGCAGGTCAGCGACCATCCGGCTTCCGTGGATTCCTGCCTGCCTTCAAGGTTGGCTGATTTCGAGTCATCTACAGCCCCAGCTAAAGATTCCAGAGCGCTGCTTCCAAGAACCGCCCCGGCCTCCATCCGCAGCACCGGTATCCCATTCTGGCGGGCATATGTAATCAGCTCCGAAAAATCGGTTTCATCCGCCGTCGGTGGAAGAACCAGGTTTTTCAGCGTAATCCCATGCGCATTCGTCCCTGCGAAGCCAGGCAGATAATCCTCTAAATACTCCTCGACGCCATTGATGTGGTCACTGTCCGCATGTGACAGAAAAACATAATCGAGGGTACTGATCCCATAATATTTGACCGTCTGGCTAACGCGGTATTCCCAGAGACTGCTCACACTCGTGCTCCCACTGTCAATCAGAATGTTCGTGCCATCCGGAAACCGGATCAAAGCGCCATCCCCCTGCCCGACGTCCAGACTGGTAATTGTCAGCACAGTGCGCGGATGATAAGCCATCAGGCCAATTCCGGCTGCAATCGCGCCAATCCATAGCAGAGCCGGAAGCCACTTTCCCTGTTTCGTCTGCCTGCGGCTGGTGCCTGCCGCCTGTTTCATATTCCTGTAGCTAGTGCCTGTCGCCCGTTTCGTATTCCTGCAACTGGTGCCTGTCGCCTGTTTCGTCTGCGCTTTCCATGTGCGGCCCAGCTGCCTTCCTGCCGGCGCACCCGACCTGCGTTTTCCGACGCACAATAGGCCACGCGGCACAGCTTCCGGTCCTCGGTGCGCCGAAGGCAACGAACGCCCCTTCTGTCTGAACCATGCCTGGAGCAGGGCCGCGCCCGTCAGAAGCAGATAATACAGCAGCACCTTCCACAGAGCCGGGTGCCCTGCGATCCAGATGGCACACGGAAGCTGCTGCTCCAGCGTACACAATCGCTCAAATAATCCAAGCAGGTAGTACACGGGAGCAGAGAGAAAGGTCCCGGCCGGGACGCTGACCAGCCCCACCAGACAGGAGATCAGCCCGGATGCCATCAGCGCAGACATCAGTGGGATGACGATCAGGTTCACCAGCACGCTCCAGGGCGCGGTCTGGTAGAAAAGCCAGAGCGTAACCGGCAGCGTGCCCAGCCAGACGCCCGCACCGCCGCAAAGCGTATTCCAGATGCGAAACACAGCAATCAGACAGCTGTTTCTGATCCGTTTATCATTTTTACCATCCTTGTCGTTCGTCCGCTCCAGCGGCTGCCTCTGTCCGGCGCTGCCGGAAGACTTCTGCTCCTTCTCCGGGCGAAATGGATTTGCAGCAGTCAGCCGCGGCACCAGAACTGCGATTGAAAGAATCGCTCCAAAGGAAAGCAGAAAAGAGGACTGTGACGCTGCGCGGCCATTTCCGCTAAGAACCAGAACGGCCGCGATCGCAGCAGCGGTCAGCATATCGTATTTGCGCCCCACGATCTGTGCGCCAAGCCAGATGACGAACATGAAGCAGGCACGCATTGCAGAGATACCGAAACCGGACATCAGGGCATAAAGCGCTACTATTCCCGCAGATGGCAGCGCGGCTGCCGAAAAAGGCAGGCGCAGGCGGCGCAGAAGCTTATAAATAAACATGCCGATCATGCTGATGTGCAGCCCGCTGATGGATATGATATGCGCGATCCCGCCCTCCTGATAGAGCTGCTTCCACTCCTGCTCCATCAGATTCTTTTCGCCCAGACTGATGGCGCTCACCGTCCGCGCAGCTTTGTCATCCAGAATCCGAAAATAGGAATTGCGCAGCGCGCGCCGAATACGCGCCAGCATCCGTTTCACGCTGGCACTTCCTTCCGAAATCAGGGAGACATCTGCACTCGCAATCCGCGCGATCGCGTTTTGCGAAAAGTAATACTCCTGCATATCAAACTGCCCGGGGTTCCTGGCTTCCTCAAACCATTTGCAGGTGCCCGTTACCCGGACATCATCTCCAGGCAGAAAGGAATCCGTTTCTGTTGTAACAATGAATTTTAAATCCGGGGACAAGGACCCGGTCGATTTGTCTTTTGTATAGAAAATGATTTGATTGACGGAAAGGCGAACGCCCTCCGATACTGCATGAATTTCTGCAACTGTACCCTCAAAGGTCAGCGAGCCGTCCGAGCCCGCGAGATCATCCAGATATTCCACTGCCTCCAGAATGGCCTGATCTCTTTGAATGCCGAGAAGCATTCCCATCGCGGCAAGGACAGCCGCGACCGCCAGGCACAGCAGCGCCAGCGGCCGTTTTCTCACACTACCATCCTTTCTTAACTTTCTGTTTCTATATTATAAGAAGAACACCACTTCCCATAATCTCCAGAATCTGACGATTCTGTCGTTTCCCCACTAATTTGCTCCCGCCAGCACACCGTCACTGACGACCGAAGCCTCCGACTGCTCTTCCGATTCCGTTTCATCAGAGCCCGCTACTACAGAGCCGGATACCGTCTCCTGACCGGAGCCGGATGCGTCCCCTGAAGATGCGTCCGATGTCGTTTCCTGATCCGGGTCAGATGCGTTCTCCGCAGACAGTCTCGACGTAGATTCCGACTCCGGAGCAGATGAATCCTCCAAATCTGTCGTATCCACAGCCAGCCTGTCAGCGGCGCTTATCTCTGTATCGGATTCGAGCGTTTCCGTCTCGATGATACTCTGATTCAGAATGAATACACTTCCAAGATCGATCTCATCGCGAAACAGAACATTGCTGGATCCCTCCACTGTAAACTTTACTCCGTCTACGCTGTCGGAGGTCTCACAGATGGAATCTACAATCGCATACAGAGCAGCCTCTGCAGACCCTGCATTTTCACTGGGCGTCTGATTAAATTCCTCACTAAAGTCAATCGTACAGATTCCATTTTTCGTAGATACATCCAGAATTTCAACCGAAGAAGCAAAAATCGCGCGCCGGTCCGAATACTCCGATCCGGCAATCAGTTGTTCTACTATGACGCGTTCGAGCACCATATTGCTTGAATAGTCAACGTTGCGCACTTCCTTTTTCAGCTCTGTCCCATCCTGATTCGGAAAATACAGGACCAGCGACGCCGTCTGATAGGAGTTAATCCCGCCGTCCTTTGTGTCAATAAAGCTTTCCGCATCCATCGCGGCAATTGCTTCGCCATTTGCGTCAACCAGCTGCTCGGAATCCACGGTTATCATAATTTTCGTCACTCCGGGAATCTGGCAGATGGTCTTCACGACAGCCGCGCGCAGCAGTACCTCTTCCGTATTGCTCAAGTCATAATATTCACCGGAAAAGTCCAGCCGAAGCGCATCGATCCCGCGCTCATAGCCCTGAAACTCAACCGTTTCCGGAATCGCGCTGATATAACCGGCGTCCGTTGCAGTCTCCTCCATCTTGCCGATCAGCTCCGTCACCATCTCATCAAACGTTTCCGCAGAAGGAACATAGCTCACCTCGTAAAGGCTGGTTCCCGACACATTCACATAATAAATTGTATAACTGCTGCTCTGCTCCTGGCGGCCGCATCCGCCGACAAGCAGCAGCATGGCAACCGCCGCGAACAGGGCGGTCAGGCCCCTTTTCGCACTCAACAGAAAGCTTCCTCCTTCCAATGACGCTATACTCCTGTTATCATCCACCGGCACAGGCCGATCGCAATCGCGTCTGCTAGTAGACCGTATCGTAATAACTTGTGCATAATGCGCAGAATGTTTTGTCGAGAGTGCGATACAAAAACCGCAGGCGTAGCGAGCTACGTCGAGGATTTTTGCATCGTGCTATCGGCGAAACAGGCAAGCAGAATGCACATGGAATTACGATACGGGCTACTAATCCGCATACTTCAGCGGGATGCGCACAGTGAAGGTCGTCCCCTCGCCCTCCTTGCTGTACACCTTAATCGCACCATGATGCATCAGTACCGCGCTCCGGGTAATCGCGAGTCCCAGCCCGGTTCCTCCGATCTCACGCGAATGAGATTTGTCCACCCGGTAAAATCGTTCAAAAATATGCTCCTGCGACTCCTCCGGGATGCCGATTCCGGAGTCCTCGACCTTCACATAGAAATACTTACTGTCTACGTTCAGCGAAACATGTACCCATCCATTTTCTTTGTTGTATTTAATGCCGTTCTCAATCAGGTTAGACAATGCGAGCGTCAGCTTGGTCTCGTCGACCTCCGCCAGAACCGGCTTGAAGCTCTCCAGCACCAGTTCAATGTTCCGCGTCCCGGCGATCGGGCGCAAGCGCTTCAGCACCAGCTCAATCAGCTGATTGATGTTCGTCTCTTCGATGTGGACATCTGAGGAACGCCTGTCCATCTTCACCAGGGAAAGCAGATCTGAAATAATCTTGTTCTCCCGGTCGACCTCCTCCGCGATGTCTGTCATAAACTCCTTATACAGCTCGACCGGAACATCCTCCTGTGCCAAAAGAGAGTCCGCAAGCACCTTCATCGAGGTGATCGGCGTCTTCAGCTCATGGGAGACGTTCGAGACAAATTCCTGCCGGGAATCCTCCTGCGCCTTCACGCGCTTCAGCATACGGTTGTACGCCTCCGCGAGAAGCTGCGTCTCCGTGTAATCCGGAATCGAGAGCTCCTCATCATTCACCCCGGCGACGTCCTCCAGAGACTGCGTGATCTTGCCAAACGGGCGCGTCAGGATCCTGGAAACATAGAACGCCACGCCGAGAATCAGGATCATCAGAATCGACTGCATGCGCAATACGGTAGAGCTTAAGCCGGCCTTCCCGTTCGCGATATCCTGCGTGGGAACACTGATGATCATAATGCCGTCTGTCTCCTGGTTCTCATCATCCGTAATCGGAATCGTCATCTCCAGAAACTGATTGTCATCATCGTAATTCGTGGAATTGGTTCCGAGGAAGGTCAGAAGCACCTCCTCCGAAATAATGACCTTATCCACATCAATATCATAGGTATCTTTTATAATACAAAAACTGCTGTTGACCAGAATCACGCGTCCCGAATACAGCGACGCCATCTGGTCAATCAGCTTGTCCACCTGCTCAGATTCATTGCCATGCATATACCCCGACTCCGAGATCTGCTCCAGAATCTGCTGGCACTGCCGCTCCAGCAGCTGCGCCTTCTGTTCCACTGCCTGCGACTCATAGTTCGTCAGGACAACAAAGCGCATCAAAAGAACGGGGATCACTCCCACCAGAATGAAAAACAGAAAAATCCTCGCCTGCAGGCTTTTAAAATACTTTTTCGCGAGTCGCTTAATGCTGGAAATAGTAACCCACTCCCCACTTCGTATGTACGTATTTCGGATCGCTCGGATTCGTCTCGATCTTCTCGCGCAGGCGGCGGATATGCACATCTACCGTCCGCACATCTCCGGGATACTCGTAGCCCCACACCATGTTCAGGAGGTTCTCCCGGCTGTAGACCTTATTCGGATTAAATACCAGCAGCTCCAGAAGATCGAATTCCTTTGTCGTGAGATTCACCTCTTTGCCCGCAATACTGACCCTGCGGCCGTCACAGTCGAGAACGAGATCGCCGACCTCCACGGTCCGCCCTTTGGATTCCGCCTGCGTCTTCTGCGATGTCCGGCGGATGATTGCCTTCAGCCTTGCTTTCACCTCGAGAATGTTAAACGGCTTGGTAATGTAATCATCCGCGCCGTATTCCAGGCCCATGATTTTATCCATGTCCTCTCCCTTGGCAGTCAGCATGACAATCGGCACATCAGAAAATTCTCTCACCTGCTGGCATACCTCCAGACCGTCCAGCTTCGGAAGCATCAGATCCAGCAAAATAATGTCATATCTGTTTTCCTTCGCAAGCCGTACCGCTTCCTCGCCGTCATACGCGCAGTCCACTTCCATGTCATCCTGCTCCAGACTGAACCGGATCCCCTTTACAATCAGTTTTTCATCATCAACAACCAGAACCCTTTTTGCCATATCCATTCTCCTCACTGCCAGAAAAACAATCTTCAAACTGTAATAAGGTCTTTGATCTGAGAAAACACCCCGCTTTTAATCCCGGAAATGTTCTGAATCTCCTCAATCGACGCAAATGCGCCATGCTCACTGCGGTACGCAAGGATCGCGTCCGCTTTTGACTCTCCAATCCCGGGCAGTGTCATCAGCTCCTCCCGGGTTGCCGTATTAATATTTACTTTGCCATCAGAGACAGATGTACCTCCATTTTGGCCGGCACTGCCATCCGCGGCCACCACATCCTCCGAAGATCCGCTCCCGGCGGATGAATTATTAGTTGTACTATCAACTTTTCCGGAAGAACCGCTCCACGAGGAATCAATACCCATGCCCTCCGCCGTCATACCGGATTCCTTCATCAGGCTTGTCTCTTCCCTCGTATACACATAGAGCTTCTGCCCGTCACTGACCGCAGAAGCCTGATTCAGCCATTCCTCATCTGCCTCCGGCGAAAACCCGCCGGCCAGTTCAATCGCGTCACAGACTCGCATATCCGCTGTAATCGGATAGACACCGGGTGCCTCTACCGCACCGCAGACGTAGACATAGCCGATGACCGCCTCAGTCTGTTCCGAACCCATACCGGTATCCAGACCCGCTACTGTGCCGGAAGCAGACGTCTCCGCCGATCTGCCATCAGTGCCTGTGGCATCGGTGCCCGCCATTGCGTCTGCGTCCGTGCCACCCGCTGCGTCACCCGCCAGGCTGTCAGATTCCACGCCATCGCCAGCTGGCGAATCCAATTCCCCCGCCATACTGTCCGTGCCCTTGCCGGTTATCCCTTCGTAATCCGTGCCTGTGGCATCGCCGACAGACGAATCCAGGGCACTCGCAGTGCCACCGGCAGATGAATCCAAATCACTCGCAGTCCCCGCAGCAGCAGAGGAATCTCCGGAATCCGCACATACGGTCTCCGTCTCCGCAGAAAGCCCCGCTGTATAGAGCGGTTCCTCTTTTCCGCAGCCGGACATCACTGTCATCGCAACGCATAACAGGGCTGTGCCCAGCCCTCTTTTGATCTTTCGCATATATCTTTGCAGCCAAAGCCGCTGTTTCCCTGTAAGCCTCCCTTATTTTAACGAAAAAGTAAATAATTTGCAATACTTTTTTACACTTTAGAAAAAAATAAGAACATTTATCGATTCTTATTTTCAGGCCTGTCACCACTTAAAAAGGACAATCCCGGCAATGGAAATGACCATCCCCAGCAGCTTCCGCCATTCAAAGGGCTGTTTTTCTACTCCAAACAGTCCAAGCAGTTCGATCAGCCAGGCTACCGCAAGCTGCGCCACCACGATCAGCATCGCCGCGCGGGCCGGTCCCAGGCTTCCCATGGCTTTTACGACCGTGATGGTAATAAACGCGCCGATCACGCCTGACAGCAGCATATAGTTTGGCTCGACTCCCAAAAGCGAGCTGACGGCGGTGCGGTCGGTAAAAAGCCAGGCCGCGGCACAGACCAGCAGTGCCGTCAGCTGCACAAAAGCAGACGATAGCCAGAGGCTCGTCTGCTTTGTCATCTCGGTGTTAAATACACCCTGTATGCTCATCAAAGCGCCGGAAAGCAGCGCAATCAGAATTCCAAACATCTTTGTTTCACCTCCTCCGGAAAACCGGCTGCGAGCCGCATTTCTGCTGCATGCGCAGCCTCCGGCATCCGCCGCAGCCACATCCGTGACTAGTAGCCCGTATCGTAATTCCATGTGCATTCTGCTTGCCTGTTTCGCCGATAG
>JAJQHZ010000141.1 GCA_021199475.1 Lachnospiraceae bacterium | reverse complement strand
GAAAAGTAGGACAACTAAAAACCTAAAATGTCCTTGACAAGGGGTACAATTCAGTAGGTATATAATCTCAAAAATTTGGAATGCCTCGAATACAAGGAAAACCGCACATTTACAGGAAAAAAGGAGCCGTCTTTGGCTCCTTTTCAGTCTCTTCAAGTGGCAAACTCGGGTTATATCAATCCATCACACACCAGACAAGAAGAATTCTGTGCTTTTGTGTAGTTGTGTCTGGCCGGATTTGAGTGGTAAAATAAAGAACAGCAGGACTCTTTTCCTGCAAAAAGCTGAACTGAATGAACGACGCAAATGGAGGTGTCAAATGGTCGAAAAAACAGTTATCTATTATTATTCTGGCTCCGGAAACAGCCTCTCTGTGGCAAAACACATAGGCGAGGCGCTTGGAAATACGACGCTTTTGTCCATATATACCCTGCGGGATGACCCGGAGGTTCCGGCAGATTACACCCGGATTGGGATTGTGACCGCTACCTGGTTTGTCCGTCCGCCGAGAGTGGTGAAGGAGGTCTGTGAAAAACTCCGCTGCTCCAGACAGCAGAAGATCTTTATTCTTGCCACCTGCGGCGGTTATGACGGTTATGTCTGCATCGATCTGAAAGCAATTCTGCAGCCGAAAACAGACTTTGCGGTTCAGACCTTTATGTTACCTATGCCGCCCAATCACATTGTGGGGTTTTCTCCCATGCCGGACTGGATCAATCGTATCTACCTGAACCATGAAGCCAAAGCTTCTGTCAAAATCGCGGAGAAAATCCAATCGGATGCGCCCACTAAAAATCGGAAGGGCATTAACCGCAAGGCTCTTACGTGGGCATCAGCCACTTTCAATCAGCGTTTATTGAGTGTCGACCGGGATTCTGTTGAGGGCGGCTTCTATACCTCCGATGCCTGTACAAAGTGCGGCATCTGTGAGAAACTCTGTAAAAACGATAATATCCATATGACTGAAGACGGTCCGGTCTGGGGTCACGACTGCCAGCAGTGTATGGCCTGCATCATGTGGTGTCCAAACAGGGCTATCCGTCATCCGAATGTGCCGGAGAAACGCAGACGTTATCAAAATCCGAACGTCACACTGAATGATATGATGCAGTCGGAATTCCATGTAGATGAGCCATGTGTAAAAGAAAGAAGGCGAAACAGTATGTGTAAGATTTGTAAGATGGACGAAGAGGAACTTCGGAAGTTCAAGAAGGAACACAGCACGTTTATCGCGGTAGGCACGACGCTTATCATTGTCGGTGTTGCTGCCGGGTTGTGGAAGATGATGAAGAAATGCTGCCGTGGGAAGAAAACAGTTGTGGCAGCGGAGCGGATGAAGCGTAGGACTGACTGATCCGCTGGAAAATATAGAAAACCGTGATATGAATGAATGCAAAGACCAGTTACTGAATGACGTGAAATTTTTGCGCCACCTTTGCCTGTTTTTGAGTCAGAAAGCGATAGGAAATACTTATAATTACTCCAAAAACCAGACCTGGCCGCTGGAAGTGCGACTGGCAAATTTTATATTACTGACATCCTGCAATGGAATGTACAGAGAAAGGCATACGGAAGTTTCTGAATTTCTGGGAGTAACATACCGGCATCTGCTCTATGTCCTTGCAGATTTCGTAAAACGGGGAATTCTGGTGAAGACAGCACAGGGATATTACATTCAGGATTTGGATGCCCTTCGAAAAATCTCCGAAGGGCATTAGTTCTTCCTCATATTTACCATAAATATCAGTCCGGTGCATCACAGTGCATGGAAAACCGGCTCCATGTTTTCATAAGTACAGAAGTACCGAAATCCACGTGATCCGTGAAACAGATTTCCTCCATTCCCATCCCAATGGCGTCTTTCACTACATCCTCCATGGGATAGGTGGAGTCATCGCTGTAATAAGTATGAACATGATAATCAGCAAACATCGTTTTTCTCCGATTCGAATTCCGTCCAGTCAATCTTTTTGTCTTTGAAATAATACTCCCGGTCATGCTCGTTCACTTCCCGCAGCACTCGGCAGGGATTGCCCACCGCGATGGTGTTGGACGGCACATCCTTTGTGACAACGCTCCCGGCGCCGATCACTACATTGTCGCCAATGGTGATGCCCGGAAGAATCTGGACGCCTGCGCCGATCCAGCAGTTTTTGCCGATGTGAACGGGCATATTATACTGATATCCTTTTGCCCGCAGTTCAGGCAGGATCGGATGACCGGCTGTGGCTATGGTCACATTCGGGCCGAACATGGTATAGTCGCCCACGTAGATATGGGTATCGTCTACCATCGTCACGCCAAAGTTGCAGTAAACACCTTTTCCGAAATGGACATGGCCGCCGCCCATATTTGAGTAAAAGGGCGGTTCGATATAACAGCCTTCTCCAATTTCAGCGAACATTTCTTTCATAAGAGCCTGCCGTTTGTCCATCTGAGTCGGACGTGTCTGGTTAAACTCATAAAGGCGGTCAAGTCGTTGCAGCTGGTCGCGCATGATCTCCTCATCACCTGGCAGATACAGTTCCCCTGTGTGCATTCTGTCTTTCATAGCCATATTAAATTTCCTCCTTCATCGCTCCCCAGATGTCCCATAATGATCGAATACATGGTAAACTCGATGCCCCAGACAATTTCATTTCCGAGCACAGGTGCTGTGTACTTCCAGAAATCCCGGCAAAGCACTTTGTCGTTTTCAAGGATGTTTCGGATTCACTGAACAAAGCCAGTGCATGGGTAAATGAAATAGCCTTTATCTTCCGTTTATGATAATCTGCCCTCAGCAATTTCCCTCAAAGCGGCTGCATTTTGAATATAATACCCCTGAGCCGTCTTAAGCAGGAGACCTTGCTTCACGAAATCAGCAAGTACATAGAGCAGATGACGGTATGTGACCCCCAGATACTCAGATACCTCCGTGTGGCGTTCTTTGTATATTCCATTGTATGATGTCAGCAGGATAAAATCCGCCAGACGCGCTTTCAGCGGCCAGGATTGATTTCTGGAATAATTGGCTGTGTTTCCGATCGCTTTTTTACTTAGAAACAGGCAGATATGCCGCAAAAAAACGGCATCGTTTAATATCCTGTCCCTGCACGCATTGATACGAATAGCATAGCAGATGCAGGGTGTGATGGCAGTTACACCGTTCGCTGCATCCTGCGCACCGATCAGTTCCATTTCGCCGATGAAACAGGGTGCGTCGAGAAAATTAATCAGGGAAATCCGTCCGTTCCCATGCGAAAGGAACAGCTTCGCGCGGCCCTCTCTCAGGTAGTAAAGATAGTCCGGTTTCCCACCCTCATGCAAAATAGCTTCTTCACTGTTAAATTGAACGATATCAGTATAGCATCTTATGTTAAAGCCAAAGTATTCCGGCAGAGGAGACTGCTGATAATCTGTTTCTGATAATGGATGTTCCTGTAAGATTGTCATGTCCTTTTTTCTCGCTTTCCCGCTCAATCATATGAGATTTCTCATATGATTCTAATAGACTTCATGATACAATGCAAGAAAAATTTCTGCGGGGAATGTCAGCGTTCACCGGAAGGGAGGCATCCAAATGGAGCAAAAAGAATATTGGAACAACGTATCAGCAAAAAAGGAGTTTACGACTCCGTTTCAAATGGAAAAATTTTCTGAGTATGTGAATATGGAAGGAACCATCGTGGATATTGGCTGCGGATATGGCAGGACTCTGGATGAATTGTATCAGAACGGCTACCATAATCTGATCGGCATTGATTTTTCAAAGGGTATGATTGACAGGGGAAGAGAGCAGTTCCCATATCTTGACCTGCGTGTTAAGGAAACCGGGCAAATTGATCTTCCGGATGAAAGCGCAGATGCTGTCATTTTGTTTGCGGTTTTGACCTGCATCCGTACCAATGAGGAACAGGCACAGCTGCTTGGGGAAATTCGTCGGATATTAAAGCCACATGGCATCCTGTACGTCAATGATTTCCTGCTGAATACCGATGAGCGGAATGTTTCACGCTATGAAAAGTACATGGATATTTACGGTGTATACGGAGTGTTTGAACTGCCGGAAGGCGCGATATGCCGGCATCACGATGAAAAGTGGATAAGGGAATTGCTCCGTGGTTTCTCTGAACTGGAATACAGCCACCTGACCTTTACCACGATGAACGGACATCAATCCAATGGATTTTATTTTATCGGAAAACCGGACCGGGATTAACAGCTGGTTCCTTTTTTATGAAGAATTGATTTTTCTGCAGGTGTTTTCATTTCTTTCAGTTATAGATTGATTTTTGAACGCAGTGAATTTAAAATGATATCCAACTACGAAACCCGCCGCCGGCAGTTTTCTATGTATGCTAAGACAAATCGAAAGAAACAGGATCATTCTTTAAAGGAAAGGGAGTCGAACGATGAAATTATATGAAATTACTTTCAGTCCTACCGGAGGAACTAAGAAGGCTGCTGACATTTTAAGCCATGAACTATCTTGCGGCCGTTGCCGCTCTGGCAGAACACGCAATCGCCAGAAAAGTCGCGGCAGGCCGACCGGATTCAGAAGATGAAAAGACTTTAAAGGAGATGGCCGCGCAAATTCGTAAGAAAATAGCCAGAGAGGATGTTTCACTCCCTGATGTTCCGGGAAAGGTTCCGGAGAAAGCAGGACTTACGGCTCCCGGCATGGGACCGAATGCTTCAGACGCGTGCGTGAAATGCGGCCTCTGCGCAGCGAAATGTCCGGTTGGCGCGATTGACCCGATATCCATGAAGCCGGATTCAAAAAAATGCATCAGCTGTATGCGGTGCATTTCCGTCTGTCCTGTCGGCGCAAAGAAGCTTGGGAAAGCTGTCACCAGCTTAGGCGGCGTAGCACTTGGAGTCCTCTGTGCGAACAGAAAAGAGTGTGAACTGTTTCTGTGAAGAGCGCAGGCTCATTGTAATTCAAGAAGGCGCGCAATGTTTGATACACAGAAGCTTCACTGATCCGGGGTGCATTGCTCCATGATTATTTTTATATCATGACCAAAAGGCGGTCATGATCAAATTCGCCGTTCGCTGGACGTGCGAGCACGCCCTTCTCACTTGCGCTCATTCTATCACAGGAATGAAAGTGTGAAGACTTATGTTCTGCATGGCTACCGGCACCCAATGATTGCGGCAGATAACGCAAAGAAGGATTACGGGATCAATGACATCGAAGAAAATATTATAAGGCGGCACATGTTTCCGCTGACGCCAATCCCGCCTAAATACAAAGAGGCGTGGATTGTCTGCATCGCGGATAAATACTGCGCAACCCTGGAATACCTGCCTGCAAGACTCATGAAAAATCACCTGAAAGCTGATAAGGCAGACAGCTGAAAGCACGCCCTGTCGTCGGCACAATCATAACCCCTGCATCCACACAGGCTTTCAGCGCTTTTATAGTCTGTTCTGATATTTTGCTGCGCGGATTCAGGCAGGTGCCATCCATATCAATAGCAAGAAGTTATATTCTCATTGGAAACCTCTCTGTCATTCTTCTTCCGTTCTTTTCCGATTCAGATATTCGTTATACTTCGCGTTGTTGTACTCCAGTTCTTTCTTCTGCATAATCCGATTCCGGTCGCTGAGGATAGCAAGCATCTCGTCTACAATTTCCCCTTCCGGCAGTTCACTGTAGTGAGAGAGATAGTAAATCATTCTCTGCGCGGTAAAATCTGTATTCAGGTTCTGCGTGACCAGATCGCAGAAGCGTTCCTGGTATCCTCTGTCCAGCATCATTTGATACAGCTCCTGACTGATCTCAGATTTTGGCTTCATATCAATCACTCTCCATATTTCTACCAGGTATAAGTTCTTACTTCACAGTTCCCAATACCGAATCCCCTTCAATTTCTATTATTACATGGATTTTACGGCCTGATTATCTATCACCAGTTTTTTTCTTTCGAAGGCCTTTCAGCAAATCCTTTCTCGGTTCTTTTCCAGTCCGGATATTTTTAAGGCCGCTGAAATGACGCTGCAGCATCAGCAAAGCCATGATCAGCGTAAGAATGCCAACTTCCTTTCCATAAAATCGGAAAACCGGTATCAGGAAAGCCAACGGTATCAGAACCGCACCAACCGGAAGGTAATGACTGATCAGAACACCGATCAGACCCACAATACACGCCAGCAGACCATATCCGAAAGAAATACTGACAATCGCTGCACAGGTACAGGTCACGCCCTTTCCTCCGTGAAAGTGGTGCCAGCATGGAAAGTTATGACCCAGGATGACGCCAAGCCCAGCGTATGCTGCGGCAGTCGCGCCCATCTCAGGAAATAAAAATAAGCGGCAGAGCAGGCAGGGAATAAAGGTCTTGAGCAAATCGCCAATCAATACCAGGGCACCGTTTTTTACCCCATATTCATGAACCATATTGGCCATCCCCGGATTTCCGGTTCCTCTGTCAAAAGCACTTTTTCTGGAAATATGCTTAGAGACAACCTCTGCTGTCAGGAAATTCCCAAACAGATATCCAATCAACACACAAATTACTCTGCTCATCGTCTGCCTTCTTTCCCTTCGGAGTCTGTTCTCAGAACAGATGCTCCAGAAAACTGCCATCCGGCTTAATTTCCTCAAAGCATTCTGTCAGGCTGTCATCATCCATGATCTGCAGAACGCGCGGCATCCCGGCGGCCAGTTCCTTTTTCTCATATTCCTCCCGCGAAATCCAGTAAACCTGTCCTTCTTCAGAGCTCTTCAACTCCCCTTCGTAAGTGTCAGCGCGGTAAAGCAGTCCGACATTGTGTAAACCATCTCGGTACCAGTGATAAATTCCTTTCAGTACCGGATGCTGAATGGTCAGTCCGGTTTCTTCTTTCATTTCACGGATAACTGCTTCTGAGAATGTCTCGCCGGCTTCCACATGCCCACCGGGGAAGGTAGTGCCATTGTAACTGCTCCCTGTCTTGTCCAGAGCGAGCACCTGATCGCCATCGCAAAGCATACACATATTCATGAAGATTACCTTTTCCGGTGAATGCTTTTCCGATACATAAGGCTTGCACAATCGGCCATAGACCGGGCGATAGATTTCCCGGTACAAATCTTCTATCGCGCAGTGCAGCTGTTCCGGTACAGGATCGGTGTCATCCGTCCGGCCGATATACAGAATATTATAATCCACACCAAACAGCAGGCATTTTGTATTCGTCAACACAGCACCATTTGAAAGGTAAAAATGGATTCTCCTCTGGCGGAGTGCTGATTCCTCTTCAGACTTTGCAGAATCGGGACTTTCCGCCTCAATGAATGCGCCGTTTTTTGCCGGAAGTATACCTTCCAGTTTCTGCAGAAATTCGCTGCCGGTTCCGCGGCCGCGCAATTCAGGCACGACAGCGAAATAATCCAGAAGCGCATACATCCCGTTCTCAGTCAAAATATAACAGGCATAAGCCAGCAGGCTGTCTTCGTCATAATAGCCATAACTGGCGTATTTCCCTGCGTTTGTCATTTTCTCCATGGACGAATAAGGGCGGCGTTCACTGCGGGGGAAATCCTCTTTCACATGCGTTTTGTAAATCTGCTTCAATTCATCCGGTTTCAGTTCTTTTATCTGTTTCACAGCAGTCCCTTTTCTGTGCAGCTGCGGAACCCCTTTCGGAGATTGCTCCGTTATCAGCCGCAAATTATCTGATATAGTCCACCTGCATTCCGGTCCGAGGTTTTACCGGCTGTTTCTCATCATAATTTCCCAGAGCCAGCGCGCCGCATATCGTTTCCTCCGCCGCGATTCCCAATGGCTCCAGAAACTCACGAATGGACTGATTTTCATCCAGCCAGTGCAGCTGATTGATCCAGCAGGAGCCGACACCCAGACTTTCCGCTTCGAGCATCATATTTTGCAGTGCGCAGGCGGAGTCCGCGACCGCATTCGGATACCCCTTCCGGTTTGCAACTACAACCAGGATCGGCGCA
Source organism: Lachnospiraceae bacterium (assembly GCA_021199475.1). Taxonomy (GTDB): domain Bacteria; phylum Bacillota; class Clostridia; order Lachnospirales; family Lachnospiraceae; genus Choladousia. The sequence continues at coordinate 8,407 of JAJQHZ010000141.1, read as the reverse complement.
TGGTAATCAAACGCATAATTTCCACGCCTGGACAGTTTAATGGAATTCTGGATGCTGGCGTACTGATCATCGGAAAGCTCCATCTGTAAAAAGGCTTCCTGTACCAGTTCCCGTAGGTTCTCCCTGATTTCCTCATTCGTAATCACAACAAAATGCACCGTCTGGCAGTTGCCGCCTGTCGGCGCATAGCGCCCGGCCTCCAGAATATTGGTCAGCTGTTCCTCTGTGACCGGTTTGTCATTATATTTCCGTGTGGAACGGCGTTCCATGATTGTCTGTAACATCTCGTTCATTCTGATTTTCCTCCCGTCAAATTCTGAAATGATGGTTAATCATCCATAAAAGCCTCATATTCCTCTATTCGGTCGATCCAGTTCCTTCGCTCCGAAGTGTTTTTGTAAGAAGTCAGTTGTGGGAGAGCACTGCCCCGACCGTGACCACAGCCATCATGACAGCTACCAGAAGAAGCGGTATCATGCCGTCTACATAGCCTTTTACCTTATCAAGGTCATAATAGAGCAGATAACAGACCATGCTGACAACAGCGAAGATCAGCGTTATGACAAGAAGCAAGATCACTGTTGATTTCGTAAACTGTCCCTGCGCAAACAGAGCATTCAACTCCAGAAACATCAGAGTTGTCCAGCCGACAATGAGGAACAGCTCCGTCGTCACCTGCCGCTTTAAAAGGACACTGGTTCCCACCAGCAGAACAATATAAACGACCACGCCGCCGATCAGCACCATATTTCGCGGAAACAGCAGCGCACTGCTCTCCACAGCGCCGCTGCCCTGAACAATCTGGATCACCGCAGCCACGCCAAACAGCAGAGCCGGGATCAGAAGCCAGCCGCTCCGCAGTCCCTTAACTGCGCCTTGCGGCTTAAAGGCAATCAGCCACCATGCCAGGTAAAAGACACAGCAGCCAATCATCAGCAGATTCCCTGTCAGCAACTGGCGGGTCTGCACATCAAAATCTGAAAACATCAGGCTTCCTCCCCGCTGCAGTCATAGTGCTGGCGGCTGTCATAACCATCCTCTTTGAAATCGGAATTCAAGAAGTCGATCTCCACAGGAATGATCTTGATCAGATTCATGGTGAAAGACAGCTTTTTCAGCGCATTCACCGGGATTTTCTTCCATTCAGCCGCATGGACGTATTCTGGAGAAAACGGCTCCACGATTTCCGCCTTGCCGGAAACCTGCAGACCCTTCAATCTGCCAAATCCATCGTATCGGTCGTAAATGGCAAGACAGACGGATTTATTCTTCTCCAGGCCGACAAATTTCTGCCCTCCCTCCGAGAACATCCAGAACGCACCGTCATGCCATGCATATTCAATGGGCGTGCAGCGGATGAAGCTGCCGCTTCCAGTCGCAAGCGCGCAGGTATTATTGGCCTGGATATAATTCTCAATAACCACCCACAGCTGGTCTGCAGGCATCTTTTTTGAAACAGCGTCTTTTTCAATCCAGTGATTTGCCGCTGCTTTATATTCTTCATGTGTCATATTGTCGATTCCTTCCAACTGTAACTGCAATAGTTTAAATCGGTTTTGATGCCCTAAATTATTTTGTTTATTATAACAATCAGAACACCTGAATTCAATCGCGGATTGGATTCATTCACACAATTTATCTCACATTCAGCAGTGAACCGTGCGTGAATTGTGAATCCGCCAGCTACATTAACGCGAATCTATTCTAACACGACATTTATAGAAATGACAGGACAGGATCTCCCATTGTATTGTTTTTTCGGTGTTTTTTGACAACAGCGGACCGCTTTTTACTGTCCATTCTCCGAAGGATATGCTATACTTCTCATCATAAAAAGAGAAGGTGACGCTATGTCAAAACAATATCATTTTTACGGTTGGGAAAACGCAACAGTCCCAGCTGTTACAGATCAGTACGCAGGTATCCGGACGCCACAGGACTTGTATGATGCATTATCAGAACTCTGGTGCGCAGACACATGCGCGCCCAGAATGCGTGCAGACTGGACGCCGGAGAACAAAACGTTGGGGCAGTGCTCCATCACGGCATTTCTGGCACAGGACATTTTCGGCGGCGATGTCTACGGAATTCTGCGGCCGGGTGGCAACTATCATTGCTATAATGTGGTCGGTGACTGTGTCTTTGATCTGACCAGTGAACAGTTTGGAAACGAGGTGCTGAATTATTCTGACAATCCTCCGCAGTCAAGAGAGGTTCATTTTGCCAAAGAGGAAAAGCGCCTGCGCTATGAAAAGCTGAAAGCAGATCTGCAGGCATTCTGTAAAAAATAATCTGGTCCACCTGCATGGAAACGAAGGGCGGCTGGCAGTCATGAGTGACCGGTTAGATTTCATCATAAAAACAAAAGAAGATTTAATCAACGTCGTTCATCGGGTCGGTTTCCTTCCGCTGTTTCGGAATTCCCTCCCCGGCTTTTCAGTGGAAGATCACGTTGATTCCTCGGTGTGGTTTACAGATGAGCCCGGTGTATGGGAATGGAAAGGGCCGGTTATTCAGGAAGCAGGCTGTGCCTACGGAAAATTTTTTGAGAACAAGGCGGCATTCATCAGCGCAGAGTGGTTCCCGGACTTCGCGAATTACCGCAGGGACGGATATGATTTCGACGCGCGATTTGATGATGAGTTGGCATCCTACAAGGACAAGCAGCTTTTTGATCTGCTGGACGCCCGCGCGCCGGTGATTTCCAAAACGCTGAAACACGACGGAAATTATAGAAAAGGCGGCGCGGCCGGCTTCGATACATCCATCAATCGGCTGCAGACACAGGGCTATGTGCTTATCAGCAACTTTGTTTACCTGACAGATCGCCATGGAAAAGAATACGGCTGGGGCGTTGCGGAGTATTCCACTCCGGAAAGATTTTTCGGAGATGCATTCGCATCCGCAGTGTATCAGCGCGAACCGGCAGAATCTTATCAACGAATACTGGATTATTTCCATGAGATTTTGCCTGACGTTCCCGACAAGATGTTGCGGAAATTTCTCCGATAACTTATCTGCGAATGCTGGAAAGTGTTGAATTTCAGGGGCATTTTCAGTCCAATTCACAAACTGGCAAGCAATGTAGACGTCTCACGGAGCCCTCTACGCTTGCTTGTTGGGGCAGTCTACGCTCCGCTTCTACGGGCAAAGCCCGCATGCTGTGCAGGTCCGCGCTGCACCGAAGGCGTCCCTTGTGGAAACGGACGTCCACTGGGTCTTCGCTCCGCTTCGGTCGGTCCTAAACGCGTGCCACTGGCACGCAGGACCGTTCAGCGCCCGAAGAAATGCTTTTACAAAAACTACAATATTTCAATCATACAGGAGCAGCAATATGAACACGAAAGACAGACAGACTCTGCAGGAAAAATCTCATCTGCCGGAGAAATTGAGAGCATTGAGAGAGGAATATGGACTTTCCAGAAAAGAGCTGGCTGAAAAGCTCACGAATGATTCAATCTCTATTTCCGCATCTACCATTGCCTCTTATGAGAACGGAAAGACCTGGCCAAATCTTGACCGGTGCATCCGGCTGTGCGAAGTGCTGGATGTGAGCCTCAACTATCTTTTGATGGATGGAGAGCGGGAAAAATTTGGCGAAGGTTATCTGATTGATGACGCAGCCAGAATGGATATGCTCGAACAGGTAAAAGATCATTTTGGCCCAACGGGTGATCTCGATAGAATTAAGGATTCTCTGAAATTGAATGAGGAACAACTGGATGAACTGTTGCTTAATGTGATAGATATGGCTGTCTCAGGAGAAGAACTCTCTGAGGATATGTTTTTATAATGGGGGAGATTTATGGAGATAACCTGGTATGGCACAGCATCGATTCTTCTGAAAGCTTCCGGGACCTCTTTACTTTTTGATCCGTTTTTAAAATATCTTCCGGAGGAATATGAACCGGATGAGTTGCGTAAGCAGAGAGAAAAGTCATTCGGGACAGTAGCAAATATTCTGATCACACACGGACACCTGGATCATCTGTCCAGTATTATGACGCTGTACAGGAATAAGCCATGCACAGTATTTGTGACAGATACACCGGCGACGACTCTTACAAAGCAGGCATTCCCTGAAACGAAAATCCACAGAATTGCACCGGGAGATATCCTGCAGCTTCCAGGTGTCTCTGTCTGCGTTTACCAGGGAAAGCATATTCGATTTGATGCCAAGCTTATCCTGCAGAAGGTATTCCGGTTGAGCTCCTGGAAGCAATTCCCACGTTTGGTTCATTTACTGAAACTGGACCTTCAATACAAAGAAAACCATGAAATTGTTTTTTATGAGATTGAAGCAGAGGGAAAACGCGTACAGATCATGGGCAGCGCCGACCTGGCTGATGGTGTGGAATACCCAAGCGAAGCGGATGTTTTGATCCTGCCGCATCAGGGACGGAGCGATATTGATTCGCACAATGAAGCAATCATAAAAAAATTGAAGCCAAAACGAGTATTGTTGGATCATTATGACAATGCCTTCCCTCCGGTCAGCGAACTGACACCTGTGGACGATTTCTGTAGAAGAATGTCAACGAACGTGCCGACAGAAAATATGATTGAAGGCAAACGAATCAGAATCTGACACGAAAATATCGTTGCAAAAGATAGCGGCGTATAAGATAGCCCGCAGACATTCGGAATAGTTTCCGACATCTGCGGACTATAATAATTTTTATGAATCCAACTCCCACACAAAAGTCACGGTGTCACTCACATCAATGTCATCCGGTTCGATGTCAATGGCAGTGGGAGCCGCTGCATAGGGCATACATTCTTCGGACAGCTTATACTGGGTGTTGGAGTAAATCTCCAGTTCACCCCAGTTATAATCGACATTCAAAAGCTGTCCGAGTTTTACACCGGAGGCTTCACACAGGATTTCTGCTTTGCGCCGCGCGTTTACAGCTGCCGAGCGAAGCATTTCTTCATTCCTCCTCCACATCGCGGCTTCTGCCCAGCGTCTCATCAAATCGGTTTAAAACATTCCGCATATCCTCCGGAATGCGATCACTGCACTCTGTTGTAAGCAACGCCGGTATTCCGTAAAAAGCTTCCGCCATGCTCCCGGCGATGGCAGTCAGGGTATCGCAGTCGCCGCCGAGAGAAACCGCTGTGCGGATGACATCCTCAAAATCATTTCCTTCCAGGAAAGCGGTGATGGCCTCCGGTACTGTCTCCTGGCAGCTTTCCACATGATGATAGCGAGGACGTATCTCGTCGCAGGTTCTGCTCAGATCGTATCCGAATTCCTCAGTCACATATTTTCTGATCTGTTCCTTGCTGCTTCCCGTCCGTGCCAGGAAAATAACAGCAGCAACAGATTCAGCACCTTTGATCCCCTCCGGATGGTTGTGCGTCACGTCAGCTGTTGCTCTGGCGACTTTTCTGGTTCGCTCCAGCGTATCATACAGCCATCCCGCAGCCGACACGCGCATCGCGGAACCGTTCCCGTAACTTCCATATGGCATCGGATTTTTCTGCGTCAGCCAGACACGGAACCGGCCGCCATATCCGGCATTGTGATATTTTCCTCCCCATTTCTGCATGGATTCGGTCACAAGCTCCCTGATTCGCTCAACTGGTGCATCTTTTCCTGCATCCAGAAGAGCCTCCGCCACAGCGATTGTCATCACACTGTCATCTGTAAACTCTGCGTCTTTTCCGAACAGCTCAAATTCCTTTGTTTTCTTTCCTCTGTCAAACTCATACGGGCTTCCGATGATGTCTCCTAAAATCGCTCCATACATTTCGTTGTACCTCCCTGTCCTTTGATGATGTCAGTTTAACAGAAAGCAAAAAGGAAGTGGTCGTCCGAAAAGCGACAAATCCACTTCCTGCATTATTTCCTGTTCCGATTTCCCCAGTCGCATAACTGATCCAGAACCTGGACAAGAGAATGGCCTCTTTCCGTCAGGGAGTATTCCACTTTCGGAGGAATTTGCGGATAAACATTTCGGATGATGAGGTCATCTGCCTCCAGCTCTTTTAAGTTTGTGCTCAGCGTTCTGTCCGCAACTTTGATATACCTCTGCATCTCGTTAAAACGCACCGGCTCATATTCCATCAGACAGTAGAGAATCACCGGTTTGTATTTGCCTGAAATGAGCGAGAGCGTATAGCTGTAACCGGTATCCTCAAAGTTCGCATCTTCAATCAGTTTTCTTTCCATAGCTAACCTCCAGATAAGTACCTTACAAAAATGTAGGTACTTGTATGTCTGTTTGTACCATGTTATCATATATTCAGCTTCAGGACAAGAAGGATGCAAAGACTTTTATGCCTGAAAAAACAGAAATCACAGGAGGAGCACATCATGAGAAAAAATATTAAAACCACAGAAGCCATTTTTCCAATGCCGGTGCTGATGATAGCGACCTACAATGAAGATGGAAGCGTGGATGTTATGAACGCCGCATGGGGTACCATGCTGGAAAGAGATCAGGTAATTCTGAACCTGACAGAGACACACAAAACGGTAAAGAATATCAAAAAAAGAAAGGCTTTTACAGTAAGCATCGCGGACGCGGCGCACGTAGTGGAAGCTGATTATTTCGGCGTCGTTTCCGGAAACAATACGCCCGACAAATTTGAAAAGAGCGGCCTGACCACAACAAAGTCTGAACTCGTGGATGCCCCGATCATCAACGAATTTCCTCTTTGCATGGAATGCGAATTCATACAGTACCAGGACGGGGAATATGGCTGCGGAGTCATCGGAAAGGTGGTCAACACCACAGCGGATGAGTCCGTGATGAATGGCGATACTGTAGATATCGAAAAAGTGGCAGCCATTGCGTTCGATCCATACACACATGGCTACTATAAGGTCACGGAGAGAGTCGGGAATGCGTTTAAAGATGGCCTGCAGCTGAAGTAGATAATAAATCAACCCTGACATTCTTTACAGCGGGCGCAGTTATTCTCCATTGCCATCAATCTCCGAAAGGTTTCATCGCTGATGATATGTTCGATCTGGCAAGCCTCAATATCCGCTCGTTGCTCGTCCACGCCTATCTCACATAGCATCTTTTTCAGAAGCGAGTGCTTCTGAAACGTGTATTCTGCGATTTCCTTTCCTTCATCTGTCAATTCCAGCAAGCCGGCATGAGTTACCTGGAGCAGATTTTCCGCTTTCATTTTTGACACGGCCACGCTGACGCTTGCCTTGGTATAACCAAGCTCCTCTGCCAGGTCTACGGAACGACAGTAGCCTTTTCGCTGCTTGACTACATAGATGCCTTCCAGATAATCCTCCTGGGATTTGTTATGGTGTATCTCCTGCATGGGGCCCTCCTTCTCGGTCGCAAATGCACAGTCACCCTATGGCCGCTGTAGAAACCTTTGCGATACGCTTTGCCAGAGCAAGAATCGTCCAGATCGGGGGATTCCCCATCGACTCCGGCAGCAGCGTAGCATCGGCAATATACAGATTTTCAGGTAAGCGTCGATTGTGAAAGCTCTTTGATTCCTCTGATGTCAGTGGCAGCATCCCTCCAGGATGTCCTGCATTCAGTGTTCCAAGAAACATATCATTCTCAGCAACGCCCATCTTTCCCAGAATTGCCTTACAGTCAGACACCCCTGCTTTCAGCCGTTCCTGGTCTGTCAGGGTCAGTTCCTTTTCTATCTTTCGACTGCGGCTGGCGCCATAGCTGGCATCTGAAAGCTTTATCATGATACTGAGTATATCCTTGGACGGCAGACGCCAGGATTTGTTGAAGAAAAAGCTGAGGTAGTCCATGTAGGGAGAGAGCATATAGCCGTCTCTCTGCATGACGAATGGCATGGGGATATGATGGTCTTGTTTCACCCCCGGATACGGTGCAGCCACACAGAGGACAGGATCGACAAAAAGCGTCGCCTCGCAGTTTATCCCAGAGTTCTCCAGAATGACAGGCGTTCCCAGTCCACCAGCGGCCAGAACAATCAGATCAGCACTGTAGGTCGTCTGCTTCCCGCCTTCTTTTGCATAGACGGTATGTACGGTATTGTCACTGCGGTCAATGCCGAGCTTTGTTACCTTGCAGTTGGTTTTCAGCACGGCACCTTTATCAACGCTCTCCTGAAGCAGCCTGCGGCTGTCCCATTTCGCTCCTGTACGGCATCCCAGCACACAGTGACCGCAATGGACGCAGCGGCCAAAATCCACCAGCTTGCCTGTAGGCGTTGGCTGAAAGCCCAACTGCACACAGGCGTCAAAAAGGGCTTTCGTCTGGGATGACCAATATTTCTCGTGGTCAGTGGACAGCGGGATCTCCTGCGCAAGCTCCTCAAATTCCTCATCCAGATGGATACCCAATTTCAGTAAACCCTTATCATACCGGAGTGCGCTGCCGGTGGCGAGGGTCGTGGTACCACCCGTGCATCTGCCATGTACCATTACCATATCCGAGGTGGCCTT
>JAJQHZ010000004.1:14806-16423 GCA_021199475.1 Lachnospiraceae bacterium | reverse complement strand
GACCGTCTTTTCCCGCTTTTTTTACGTATTTTGAGCAGCTTTTACGGTATGTGTTACGACATGTGAAAATGTGAATCACCTGCCCTCATACATCCGGTTAAAGGCAGTGAGATTGCGGCCGGTTTCGTTTAAAACTGCTCATCAAGCAGGGTCTCCAGTTCTGTCTGTGTTTCCACCTGATTGACTGCCGCGCGGAGGCGGGAGGAGTTCGGGAAGCCCGCCGTGTACCAGGAAATGTGCGAACGCATTTCACGGATCCCCGTGTATTCACCCTTGAACGCGACCTGCATCCGGATGTGGCGCAGCATCATGCGCTTTACTTCGTCATGTGTCGGCGGCGGAAGCAGGGTACCATCCTCCAGATAAGCCTGAATCTGATGAAACAGCCAGGGATTTCCCCGGGCCGCCCGCCCGACCATGATGCCGTCGCAGCCGGTCTCTTCGAGCATCTGCTTTGCGGCCTGCGGCGAATCGATGTCTCCGTTTCCGATAACAGGAATTTTCACTGCCTCTTTGACCCTTCGGATGATGTCCCAGTCCGCCTTTCCGGAATAAAATTGCTCTCGGGTACGCCCATGAACGGCGACCGCCGATACACCGGAGGCCTCTGCAATGCGGGCGATCTCGACTGCGTTGATTTCTTCCTCCGAAAAACCCTTGCGGATTTTCACGGTCACCGGCTTTTTGACTGCGCGAACCATCTTTGTGAGGATCTCCTCCACAAGCTTCGGATTCTGCATCAGCGCAGAGCCTTCGCCGTTTCTGGTCACCTTCGGGACCGGACAGCCAAGATTAAAATCGAGAATATCGAACGGCCGGTCTTCTATCGCAGCCGCCATCTCGCTGATGATATCCGGATCCGAACCAAACAGCTGAATCGACACCGGCCGCTCATCCGGCGAAGTCGTCAGCAGGCTGTCGGTGTTTTTGTTCTTATAATAAATGGCCTTTGCGCTCACCATCTCCGAGCAGACCAGCCCGGCGCCCTGCCCGCGGCAGAGCAAACGAAAAGGCAGGTCCGTCACCCCTGCCATCGGCGCTAATATGATGTTGTTGTCAAGAGAAACGGTTCCTATCTGAAGCATACTTCTCCTCTCAAATATTTTCTAATCAGTCCTCCGGAAAATCCTGCGGCCGTACCTTTCCGGTCAGTATTTTATAATATAATTCCAGTGACCGCAGCAAATCCTCCTTTGTGCTTCGCAGCTCCTTGATTTTCAGCGCGCACCCGATTTCGTCATAAGAAAAATCATCGCTTTTCGCTTCGGTTCGGAACTCCAGCGTTCCATCGGCGTCAAACTCCAGCAAGAATACTCCGCCGATATCCTCCGTGAACAGAACGCACATAATCTGCAGTTCATTTTTAATCTGCTCCGGAAGATTTTTAAAACTCTCATTCAGGTAATACTTCTGTTCGTAGGCACTCGCCCCGCAAAGAACGACCGACGCGTCTGAATCGAAATTTCCCGTATTGATCTGGCTCATGTTTGCCAGCCCCCTTCTTCTTTATCGCATTCCTTTATCCCATTGTCACTGATATCTGCCGCATACAGCCCATGATAGAAATCGCTGCTTGCCTCATAGTACAAATCGCTATTTGCCCCCACGGTACGAATT
>JAJQHZ010000004.1:0-14706 GCA_021199475.1 Lachnospiraceae bacterium | reverse complement strand
TTTGCCCCCACGGTACGAATTCCCAGACAGCAGCTCCTTATACGTATCCGTAAATTCCGCGCACGGACACCTCTCCGGCAAATATTTCTTCCAGTGCCCCGTCGTCCCGGCGCACCAACAGCTGTCCTTCCGCATTGATGCCTTCTGAGGTTCCCTCGAATTCCTGTCCGGGAGAGAACACGCGCACACGGCCGCCGCGTCCCACCAGAAGTGCATTGTATTCCTCCATCAGATGAGAATAGTCCTGCGTCTCCATAAACCGGTCGTAATACTTCTCAAATCGCTCCATGCAAACGGCAATCAGCTTTGCCCGGTCCGGGCGCCTGCCCATCAGGGTGTGCAGTGAAATGGCGGTATCGGCCAGTTCCGGCGGAAACCCGTCGATTCCGGTATTGATGCCAATCCCGATAACCACATAATTGATGAAATCCACCTCGCAGCTCATCTCTGTAAGGATGCCGCAGATCTTCCGGCCGTTCGCGACGACATCGTTCGGCCATTTAATGCCGGCCTCCACACCGCACATCTCGCGACAGGCAGCCGCAACCGCCATCCCCATCACCAGGGTCAGCATCGGCGCCCGGTCCGGATGCAGCGTATTTCCGGGCCGCAGCACCAGGCTCATTGCAATAGCGGTGCCGGCCGGCGTCATCCAGCTGCGCCCGCGCCGCCCCTTTCCCTGTGTCTGCTCCTCCGCTACAACCAGTGTCCCCGCAGGAGTTCCCTGCTCCGCCAGTCGCTTTGCTTCATTGTTCGTCGAGTCAATCGACTCAGAATAAGATATTATCCTGCCCGCCCAGCAGGTATGCAGCCTGCTCGTTATTTCCTCTGCTGTAATCCGATCCGGGCGATTTGTAATGCGGTAGCCCTTACTTGGCACGGATTCAATCTCATAGCCCTCTTCCTTCAGCTGATTGATTACCTTCCACACCGCCGTACGGGAAACCCCGAGCTCACCGCAGAGCTTCTGTCCCGAGACATAAGCTTCGCCTGCGCTTAGCATGGACAATATTTCGGCCTTCATTTTCATCCTCCATCAAAGAAGCTTTCGTAATTATTCAGGACAGTACTGAACAGCTGCCGGTTTTCCTATCAAATCAGGAAATAAATCAGCGCCGCCGCTTCCGCAAGGATCAGAAGCAGCGCCGACACGCCGGCCAGTTTATTTTTTCTCAGGAAACTCAGCAAAAGGAGTGACAGGTTCATAAGAATACCTGTCACGAGAATCACATTCAGTACCCAGAAATTTCTGAGAATACCAGTCACGAAAAGAAAGCACAGCACAAGCAGGAGAACTGCGGCAATACCGCAGAACCATTCGATTTTCCGAATGTCCGCTTCCTTTGCTGGTTTCCTGACTCTATCTCTGCCTTTTGCCATATCCTTCCCTGCTCTCATCCGCTGTGGTCACACTTGTTATTTTTCTCTACGCCAGCGTCGCCGCAATGACAGCCTTGATGGTGTGCATACGGTTCTCCGCCTCATCAAAAACAACGGACTGCGGGGATTCAAACACCTCGTCCGTGACCTCCATTGCAGTCAGGCCGAATTTTTCATGTACCTCACGCCCGATTTTCGTCTCCAGGTCGTGAAATGCAGGCAAACAGTGCATAAAAATCGCCTCCGGTTTTGCGTATGCCATGACCTTTGCATTCACCTGATATGGCAGCAGCGCGTGGATGCGCTCCGCCCAGACTTCATCCGGCTCGCCCATGGAAACCCATACGTCCGTATAGATGACATCCGCGCCGCGGGCACCCTCTTCTACTGACTCCGTCCGTGTGACAGAGCCGCCGCTCTCCTGTGCGTAGCTCTCGCACAGCTTCACAAGCTCCTCGTCCGGGAAATATTCCTTCGCCGTGCACGCGGTAAAATGCATCCCCATCTTTGTGCAGGCAATCATCAGGGAATTCCCCATATTGTAGCGCGCGTCGCCAAAGTAAGCGAGTTTTTTGCCCTTCAGCTCTCCGAGATGCTCGCGAATCGTCAGAAGATCCGCAAGCATCTGGGTCGGATGGTACTCATTCGTCAGCCCGTTCCAGACCGGCACACCCGCATAGTTTGCCAGCTCCTCAACAATGGCCTGCTCATATCCGCGGTACTCGATGCCGTCATACATTCTGCCAAGCACGCGCGCCGTGTCGCGGATGCTCTCCTTTTTCCCGATCTGCGACCCGGACGGATCCAGGTAGGTCACGTGCGCGCCCAGGTCATGCGACGCCACTTCAAACGAGCAGCGGGTGCGTGTGCTGGTCTTTTCAAAAATCAGTGCAATATTTTTTCCGGTAAGCGGGGTCTCGATCATCCCCGCTTTTTTCTTTGCTTTTAACTCCGCCGCGAGGTCCAGAAGATATGTGATCTCCTCCGGCGTAAAATCCTTTAATGTCAGGAAGCTCCTGCCTTTTAAATCCATACCAATCACTCCTCAAATACTCCGGGGCATCCGTTTCCGTTCCGAATGTTCCGGTTCTCAGTCCTTCGCCACTTCCGCCACAGCCTTGACAAGCCCCGCGACATTCTGCATCTCGGACGGGATGATGATCTTGGTCGCCTGACCATCCGCCACCTTTTCAAACGTCTCAAAGCTTTTCAGCGTCAGCACGGCCTGGTCTGCCTGCGCTTCGCGGATCAGCCGGATCCCCTCAGCCTTCGCCTGATTCACCTTCAGGATCGCCTCTGCCTCACCTTCGGCCTCGCGGATCATCTTTTCCTTCTGTGCCTCCGCAGCCAGAATCGCGGCCTGCTTCTCCGCCTCCGCATCTAGGATTGCAGACTGCTTGTGTCCTTCCGCCACCAGAATGGACGACTTCTTCTCGCCCTCTGCCCTCAGGATCGCCTCACGGCGCTCACGCTCCGCCTTCATCTGCTTTTCCATCGCATCAACGATCTGCGTCGGCGGCAGGATATTCTTCAGCTCGACACGGTTCACCTTGATGCCCCACGGATCAGTCGCCACATCCAGAGTCGCGCGCATCTTCGTATTGATCACCTCACGGGAGGTGAGAGTCTCATCGAGCTCCATGTCGCCGATGATGTTTCTTAAAGTCGTCGCGGTCAGGTTCTCGATCGCCATGATTGGATTCTCCACGCCATATGCAAACAGCTTCGGATCGGTAATCTGGAAAAAGACGACCGTATCGATCTGCATCGTAACATTATCCTTCGTAATCACCGGCTGCGGGTCAAAGTCCACGACCTGCTCCTTTAAATTTACGCGTCTTGCCACGCGGTCGATGAACGGCACCTTGAAATGCAATCCGACATCCCAGGTCGCCTGATAACCGCCGAGCCGCTCCATAACAAATGCCTGCGCCTGCGGTACAATCTTAATGCAGGACGCCAGAATCCACAATACTACCAGAATCAGAACAATCACTAAAATACTGCCAAATCCAAAAGTCATAAACGTTCTCCCTCCATTCACATACACCACTCTTGCTCCCAGCATATGTCCGTGCTCGCTATGTGAGTGCGGACGCAGGCCGCGCCAATCGCCGGGTTATGCCCCTCGCCGGGTGGCATCCCACGCTTCGCATGGGATATTCCCCAATCTTTGATTGTGGGGCGTGGTATGTCCACAATCTTTGATTGTGGATGTGGGCATCCCGCACTTCGTACGGGATATACCATCGCGAAGCGATTTTTTTATTGCGCGGCTTCCAACGCCTTCACAATCAGCTTCACTCCGCTGATCTGTTCAATGGTTACATTTTTCTCCTTTTCAATGACCTGCGACGAATCCAGGGCTCTGGCCGTCCAGTACTGCCCGTGTACCTGCACCTGCCCGGTGGCGGCCAGGTTGTTAATGGTCTCCGTAACAATGGCTGTCTCGCCGACCAGACTCTGCGCGTTTGTCTTTACCCGGTCCCGGTTCAGCCAGCGCGCGGCAGCCGGTCTGGTAAAAATCAGCAGCAGTATGGAAACCGCGCAAAATGCGGCGATCTGAGCCATCAGATCCACCTGCAGCGTGGCCAGAATAAACGCCACCAGCGCCCCTCCGGCAAACCAGATCGTCGTAAGCCCCAGTGTGATGGCCTCGATTGCCAGCAATACCACCAGCAGCGCCAGCCAGTAAAAAGCCTGCGTACCGATTACCATGATGTTCCGCCCTCCCTTCTGCGGTGGTATCTGACATAACTAATCAGAGCTGAAGAAACACAATAGACCTGTGACCAGCTGTTCTGAATAGTTACAGGTGATAAAACCGTCGGCAGTGGCAAGACCTGCACGGCGGTTTTATTCATTATTTTGTTTCACTCTGCGTAAGAGGTGGTTCTTGATAAAGTTTTCTTTCAACCTGTCTTTTCTTTCTCGAAAGTTCCGCTTTTACGGTTTCCATATCTCCTGTCTCAGCGGCCCTTTCAATATCCTCAATCAATGTCAGCTGATCAAACAAATAACCATTGTATTCTTTTTCATTTGTTGGCATAATATCACCTTCCTTTCGGTGTTCCTTCGACTCTTGCCCGTCGAATTGTTCCGGTGATTGTGCTCCATCATCTCCTGTGACCAGACCTTAATAGAAAGCTGCATCGACAGGCTGATTTCTATTAATATTGTACATCAATCACAGAATCATGTCAATCTGACTCCGCAATAAAAAGAACCTCTGCTATGCCGGCATCACAAACTGGCTGTTGTACAGCTCGGCGTAAAAGCCTGCCTTTTCGAGCAGCTCCTGATGCGTGCCCTGCTCAATGATGTGGCCGTCCTTCATTACCAGGATGACGTCCGCATTCTGGATCGTAGACAGGCGGTGCGCCACGATAAAGCTGGTGCGCCCCTGCATCATGGTCTGGAACGCCTGCTGGATGCGGATTTCCGTTCGTGTATCAATCGAGGAGGTCGCCTCGTCAAGGATCAGCATCGGCGGCAAGGTCAGCATCACACGTGCAATGCAGAGCAGCTGCTTCTGTCCCTGGGAAAGGTTGCCGCCATTTTCCCCGATGACGGTGTCGTAGCCCTGCGGGAGCCTGCGGATAAAGCTGTGCGCATGTGACTCCTTCGCTGCCTGGATTATTTCCTCCTCCGTAGCGTCCGGGCGCCCCATAGAAATATTCTCGCGGATGGTACCAGCACGCAGCCACGTGTCCTGCAGCACCATGCCATAGGCGCTGCGCAGATCCTTTCGCTTCAGCCGACGGATGTCCCGCCCCTCGATGGCAATGCTGCCACCATCGACGTCGTAAAAACGCATCAGCAGATTGATCAGGGTCGTTTTTCCGCAGCCGGTCGGTCCGACAATTGCGACACGCTGACCGGGCTGAACGGACAGATTAAAGTCCTCAATCAGCGGGCGCTCTTTGGTATAGGAAAAGTCCACATGCGAGAGCGTGACCGCGCCCGGATCAGGCGGCAGCGTTTCCGCAGCGCCCGACGGATCTTCCCCGCTGCCTGCCTGACGAATTTCTGTCAAATTTGCTTCACTTCCAGCCTGACAGGTTCCCGTTAAGTTCCGATTTACATCAGCCGATGTCCCAGCATCCGGAATCTCTGCTTCGGCGTCGATCAGCTCAAAAATCCGTCCCGCGCAGGCGAGCGCGTTCTGCAGCTCGGTCACAACGCCGGAAATCTCGTTAAACGGTTTCGTGTACTGGTTCGCGTAGGACAAAAACGCGGAGAGCTGTCCGACGGTCATCAGGCCTCTTACCACGGAGAGTGCGCCGGTCAGCCCGACTCCGGTATAGACCAGGCTGTTCACAAACCGCGTACACGGATTGGTCAGAGAGGAGAAGAAAATCGCGCGCAGAGAATAGTGCGACAGACGTTTGTTTACCTCATTAAACTGCTCCTGCACATGCGCTTCCTGTCCGTAGGCCTGCACGACCTTCTGATTGCCGATCATCTCGTCAATCAGCGCCGTCTGCTCGCCCCGTGTCTCGGACTGCTTCCGAAACATCGCGTAGGTCCGCTTTGCGATGAAGTTCGCCACCAAAAGCGAGACCGGCGTCAGCACCACCACGACCAACGTGATGCCTGCGTTCACGGAGAGCATGAAAAACAGGGTTCCCACGATGGTCACGACACCCGTGAACAGCTGTGTGAATCCCATCAGCAGCCCATCTGAGAACTGGTCAACATCCGCAATCACACGGCTGACGGTTTCGCCGGACGAATGCGTATCCAGATACTGCAATGGTAAAATTTCAATTTTCCGGAATGCCTGCTCGCGCACCTCGCAGGATATCTGATAAACAATCCGGTTGTTAAAAATATTCATCAGCCATTGTGCCAGCGCCGTCACAAGGATCGCCGCAGCCATGATTTTCATAATATTCAGGATCGCCGCGAAATCCACCGCGCCCGGTCCGATGATCTGGTCGACAATCTGCCCCGTCAGCACCGGCAGATACAGGGTCAGCACGACAGAAATCACCGCCATCACCAGAGAGAGCACCACCAGTGCGCCATGCGGGCGGATGCATTTGAGAACGCGTTTCAGGTATATGTCCGTACTCGCATGCGAGTGCGGACGAAGGCCGCGCCAATCGCGAGGCGCTTTTTTATTGCGCGGCTTACACCTGATGTCCATTTGTCCGCTTCTCTTCTTCATGCCAACACCCCCTTCTGTCCCTGTTTCTTACCCGCTCTTCCAGCCTTCTTTTGAGACTTCTCGGAATCCTTTTCTGCGGTCTGGGACCTTGCGTCCGGGAACTGCGAATAGTGCGTCTCCCGATAGACCTCGCAGCCTGCGAGCAGCTCCTCATGCGTGCCGATTCCTGCTACCTGGCCGTCCTCCAGCACAATGATTTTGTCCGCATGCGCAATGGAGGAGGTCCGCTGTGAGACAATAAAGACGGTCATGCCGCCCAATGTCTGATTCGTCTCACCCCGACTATTTTTTGTTTCCTTTTTATCCAACGCCGCAGAGCTCTTATTGGTACTCGTTTTCAAATTCAGTTCCCGGATGGCCTTGCGCAGACGCGCGTCAGTCGCAAAATCCAGAGCCGATGCGCTGTCATCGAGAATCAGGATCTCCGGATGACGCACCAGGGCGCGGGCAATCGTCAGACGCTGCTTCTGCCCGCCGGAGAAATTGCGCCCCTCCTGCTCAACCGGGGCGTCAAGACCCGCCAGCAGAGCGGCCTCAGCCTGATTTCCGACGGTCTTGCGTGTCAGCTCCTCTGATTTTCCGGATTGCTTTCGATTCGTTTCATCGGAAGCCGGGGACACGTCGGCATCCATCCCCATGTGCGCCAGCACGACATCCTCGGCCTGCGCCGCGCGGATAGCCTCGAGCATCTCCTCATCGGTCGCGCCTTCATTTCCCCAGAGCAGATTGCTGCGGATGGTTCCTTTAAACAGGACCGGCTTTTGCATCACGATGCCGACCTTTTTGCGCAGCTCGTCAGGCGGATACGCGCGGACGTCCCTGCCGTTCACCTTCACACTGCCCTCGCGCACGTCATAGAAGCGCGGGATCAGGCTGACCAGCGAGGTCTTTCCGGACCCCGTACCGCCGATGATACCGATGGTCTCTCCGCGCTTCGCGGTAAACGTCAGATCGCTGAGCGCATCCGCACCGGCGCCCCGGTAGCGAAACGCGACATGGTCAAAGGAGACGACCGGAGCAGTCTCATCATCTGCTTCATTCCGGCGAATCCTGTCCTTCCTGGCTGATGCGTCAGACCGCTCGTTTTTATCGATGCCGACTGATGTCAGGGTTTCACTTTCGTTATATCCGTCCGCCTCCATCCCGGCCGGCACCTCAAGCACCGTCTGGATGCGGTTGCCGCAGGCAATTGCTTTGGTCACCGTGATGATCAGGTTCGCGAGCTTCACCAGTTCCACCAGGATCTGCGACATATAGTTGACCAGCGCGACTACACTTCCCTGCGTGATGACTCCCGCGTCTACGCGCGTCGCGCCGACGTACAGCAGCACGACCAGCCCGAAATTAATCACAACATAGGTCAGCGGATTCATCAGCGCGGAGATGCGTCCGGAGAGAAGCTGTACCTTGACCAGCATCTCATTTTTTTCTTCAAAGTCTCTGATTTCCTGCGGCTCCCTGCAGAACGCGCGGATGACACGCACGCCAAGCAGGTTCTCCCGCGTCACGCGCACGACCTTGTCCAGCCGCTCCTGCACGCGCCGGTAAAGCGGGATACTGATCAGCATAATGCCAAATACAATCACGCAGAGCACCGGAATCACGACCACGAACACCAGCGCCGCTTTCACATCGATTGTAAATGCCATGATCATCGCGCCGAACACAATGAACGGGGATCGCATGAACAGACGCAGAAACAGGTTCACGCCCGACTGTACCTGGTTGATGTCGCTCGTCATTCTCGTTATCAGGGTCGACGTGCCGATGTCGTCCATTTCCGTAAATGAGAGCGCCTGTACATGCGCAAACAGGACCTCCCGCAGCTTTGCAGAGAATCCGACCGCCGCCTTCGCAGAAAAATACTGCGCCGTGACCGAGCAGGCCAGCCCGATGACACCCAGCGCCACCATCAGCAGGCACATCCGCAGAATATACGCGGTATCCTGATTCTGAATGCCAACGTCAATAATTCTCGCCATCACCAGCGGAACCAGCAGTTCAAACGACGCCTCCAACAGCTTGAACAGAGGCGCGCAGATGGATTCCTTCCGGTACTCCTTCATATATTTTAATAGCTTCCACATTTTTTATTCTCCCAGCCGTTTCTTCCCTTTTCCATGTTCCCATTTACCGTGACAGAAGATTTCTCCCGGTATCCTCCTGAAACGATCAGTTGCCCTGGCTGTCTGGCAGTCCAACAAAAAGAGCAATCGTCGCACGAATGCCTTACTTCTGAGCGTCAGCGACATCCTGCCATCCTTTACACAGATCCACCCAGGTATGGCTGCCGGAGAATCGCTCCAGCTCCTCCATCGTGACCTCGATCGCGCTGTTGCTGCTGCCCGCGGCCGGATACACCGTCTCAAACCGCTTCAGGGAAATATCCAGATAAATCTCTGTTCCTTCCTTTACTCCGAACGGGCAGACACCGCCGATGGCGTGTCCGATCAGCTCCGTCACCTGCTCCCCATGGAGCATCGTCGCCTTCGCATGAAAATAATGCTTGTATTTGCTATTGTCTACCTTCGCCTCCCCCGCCGCCACGATCAGGACCGCATGTGCAGGAATCACGGTTCCGGGCACGTGCCCGCCCCGGCCGCTATCCCCGGATGCTCCGGCGGTATCCACCGTTTTTTCCGGTATAAAAAAGGACAGCGTCTTCGCAATCCGCGCCGGTTCACAGCCCACCGCCTGCGCCGCCAGCTCCACCGTTGCGCTCGATACCGGAAACTCCACGATCCGGTCCTGCGCGTCCCACTGCCGCAAATACTCTCTCACCACTTCGATTGCCATGGTCTTATTTCCTCCATCCTGTAACCATTCTATCCATCTTCGAGCCGTCTTATCAGGTAAATCCCACACCGCTTTTGAAGCGAAACACGCGCAGGACAGACCATTGTGCCCTCTCATTTTTGGCTTTCCATATGTTACCATTTTGACAAAGTACTGTCAACCGCGCTTCCCATTCTTTACAGGCCTTCTATGCCCATCCCGTCCAATCCTTTACAAGTGCTTTGCAGGTTCTTTACACCCCCGCCACATTCCGCCCCGCAATACACCTTGCCCGGCTCTGCGCACAAAAAAGGAATGCACTCCCGCGCATTCCCTTTCTGCCTCCAATCGCCGATCATTCCTTCTGCTCTTCGTAAACCTCTTTCAGAACCTCCAGCGTATTCGTGAAGCTTTCATCAATCGGATAAATATCACTGACGTACGTTCCTTCCAGGTAGAAAAACAGCTGACCGTAGTTATCATTTATTTCTTCAAAGGACAGCACCTTCAGATCCTCGCAGTAAGCCGCGACCAGCTCCGGAAGCATCGATAACGGAATCGACATATCCAGAGATCCGTAATACTCGTAGTAATAATATCCGGTTTCTGTCTCTGCGGATTCCACAGACTCGGTTTCCGCTGCTTCCGTATCAGCCGCATCTGCGGCTTCTTTTTCCGCCGCATCTTTCGTCTCCGTCTCATCCAGCGTCTCGAACAGGTCTTCTCCGGTGAGGCCGTAAAAACTGACGTCGGCACTGGAAATTTTGCTTATAAACCCGGCATCCCAGGTGCAGATCGGATAGTAGAGTTCGCGGAATTCATCCTCCGAAATCAGCTCGTTCATCGTCTCCCGGTACAGAGCAGTGTCTACCGGATAATAACGGTACACTTCCTTTCCATTTTTCAGATGATATCTAAAATAGACATAAGTGACTTCTTCATTATAAATCTCATCGATTCCGACCGCTTCCTTTGTATTTTCCACACCATTTCGGGCCATCTGATAGATCGTATCAAACTCTTCCCACTCCATCTCATCCAGACGGGTGCGCATGGATGACACGTATCGGATCTCCCCATTGTCATCATAATTGACACACATACTGCGATAAGCAGATACAGCCATCGACGCCAGATCCTCCTCGGCCGGGAGATACGTGTCATATCCGGTCAGATCGAACCGGAAGACAAAGAAGACCGCGCAGGCGATCACTGCCGCAATCGCAAAAGGCCATTTGTGCGACAAGACCTGCCGGATGTCCATGCGATAGATAAATTCGATCACCACGCAGGTCAGTGCGCCAAACAGGAGAATGCAGATGGTTTCAATCGGCTCTGACTCCACCAGCTGATAGACAATCAGCCCCGCGACCAGAGAGACCGGAATCGCCGCCAGTATTTTGATGACCGGCTCTGTGACCGGAAACGCCAGCGCCCGTCCGCCCGCCTCGGTCTTGCGGAGGCGGTAAAGAACCAGGGCAATCAGGGTTAGAACGGCCGCAATCGCGACCAGCTGGCACAGATTTCCAATGCCCGGGATTCTTCCGGTCACTCCTTCGTACGACCCTGCCCGCCGATTCGTGGCATACACGCACCAGGCCCACGGCGAGGTCCATCTCAGCTGTGAAACCGTCGTTCGGAATGTCCCCTCCACCTGTGTACTCCAGAAGGCGCTCTGGAAGCTCTCCAGGATGGCGATCATGATTGGCAGATAAGCGCCAAACATTCCGACCCCGAGAACGGTCGTCAGCAAATTTCCAGTCAGCATAACCGCCATAAGCGTCGTGGAATAACTGCACAGGTAGAACAGAATTCCCTGTATACTGGCCAGTCCCACTTCCCCCGCGATCTGCAAAGTCACAGCCTGATAAAACAGCCCCACCAGAAGCACCAGGATCTGACTGATCAGGTACGCAATCACAAAGGTCAGCGCACTGCCGATGTATTTGACGGCAAAGAGCTCCTCCCTCTTCAGCGCCAGGCTGTGGTAGAAATCCTGTTTCACCTGCGAATGTACATAGTAAAACGCAACCAGTGCGCATACCGCACCCGCACAGAGGATCACGCAGGTATTTTCCATCTGCCCCAGCCCGACATTCCTGCTAAACTGCTCCACTGCGCTGTATTCCACCTGACCGTAACGGGTCAGTTCATTCTGACGCATCGCCATCGCCATCAGTGCACGGAATGGAAAAAAGAGCACAAACGTCACGATCTGCACCGCCAGCAGCCAGTTCAGCTGACGCATCTCAGCGCGCACCAGTTTAGAAAACGAGATTTTTGATGTCATAGCCTGCCACCTCCGTTTCACTGATAAAGATTTCCTCCAGGGTCAGCGGCAGAATCTCCGAAAACAGAGGCTGCTTCTCCTGTAGCTTTTGTTCAATCTCATTGTAGCTGCCGCGCACCACAATCGTGAGCAGCGAGCCGCGCTTCTCCTTCTGCAGCACCTTCAGCTCTGAGAGCAGTGCTTCCTCGTCCGCTGCATCCGGAATCACACACTGAAGCTTGTGAATTCCCAGCTTCATCTCATCCAGGTCCTTCGCAAATAAAATCCCGCCCTTGTGCAGCAGCCCGACAAAATCACAGATGTCCTCGATCTCCCGCAGTCTGTGCGACGCGATTACCGGCGTAAACTTCCGGTTCAGGATTTCCGACGCAAATAGACTCTTGACCGTCTGGCGCATCACCGGATCCAGCCCATCGAATGTCTCATCACAGAGCAGATAATCCGTGTTCGCGCAGATCCCTAGCAAAACCGACACCTGCTTTTTCATTCCCTTCGAGAACGTCGAGAGCTTCCGCCGCGGATCCAGTTCGAACTTTGAGAGCAGATCGTCAAACCTTGCCGCATCAAATCCCGGATACACCACCCGGTAATAGTCCCGCATGACAGCCGCCGTTGCATTCGGGAAAAACATCGCCACATCCGGGATAAAGCAGACCCTGCTCTTCGCCTGCACGCTCTCCCAGACCGGAACATCGTCAATCGACACCTGCCCCTCCTCGGGCTTCAGCACGCCGGCAATCACACGCAGCAGCGTGCTTTTGCCCGCGCCATTCGTCCCGACCAGACCAAAAATACAGTTCTCCTCAATCTGCGCGGTCACACCATTGAGCGCCACAATATCATCAAAGTGCTTCGTCACTTGTTCCATCCGTATCATACCCCTGCACCTCCCTGCTCATAGCTCAACTTACCCTTAAAAGAGGACCCCAGCATGCTTTCATCCGATCGGTCAGCGATCCCCTCGTCTGATTCCGGGGTGTTCCGGGAGTCGCCGTTCGTTTCATAACAGTTCCTGACTTTATTCAGAAACTCCTCGCACGTGATATCCAACTCCTTCCCCTTCTGCACCAGCTCCTCCAGGGAGCGGAACACGCTCTCCTGCTTCTTCTGTTTCATCAGGGCTCCGTTCCCCGATACAAAATTCCCCCGGCCCCTGACCGGATAAATATAGCCATGCTGCTCCAGTATGCTGTAGGCCTTCTGTATCGTGTTCGGATTGATTGAAAGCTCCGTCGCGAGGGAGCGCACCGATGGCATCTGACTGTCCGGCTCCAGGACCCCGCTCACAATCAGCGTCTCGAACCGCTCCACGATCTGCTCATAGATCGGCTTTCGATTCTGTAAGTCAATTCCAATCATCGCTTCCCACCTCTCACTGTCTTGTCAGCATTTCCAGCCGCATCCATTCCTCATCACTCGATTATCTGCGCATCTGCCGCAAGTGTACTAACATTACTAATACACTTGTATTACCATATCATTCCCTTTCTGTCAACTATGTTAAGGAAATGTTAAGGTATTCTTCGGATAATAATCATGAAAGTCAAATATTTTCACCTTCACGAATGTCACAAATACGTATCATTGACCGATGCGCCTACTCATTTCGAAATCATCGAATTTTTTTTAATATTTTCGATATTATCGAATTTATATATTTACAAAATCAGATTTAAGTGTTAGACTTAATGGAAAGCGAGGTGATGGCATGACATTTGGCGAGAAAATCAAAGATGCTCGGAAAAGCAAGAAGCTCACGCAAAAACAATTGTCCGAAAAAATAGGTGTAGCCCATAATTCCATTAGCGATTGGGAAAATGGAAAAAATAAGCCGGATTCAAATACGATAGAATTACTATGCAACGTTTTAGAAATAACACCAAATTATCTGCTTACATCTTCTCCAGAAGAATTTACTCCATCTGAGATAATGCTTATAAAGAATTACCGAGCTCTGGATTCACTCGGTCAGGAATTAGTTGATCTGACTATAAAAAGTGAGGTGAAAAGAACAGAACAACTTAAAGAACGGTTGGCAATGTACAATGAAAAGATTGCCAGACACATTCCCTATGAGCAAACCGCTGATGACTGTCAGCAGCAGCCTATAGAGACCAAAAATCAGTAATTTAAACCCAGCATGCAGGAAAGAGAATACATATGAAGCCTATCGCCTATATTTCTAAAAAGGTAATCGAAATACTAAAGCTGGATCTCGGTGCTGATACCCCTGTATATTTAGGAGACACGAACACTGCGCACATAAAAAACCGTCATCCTTACGAATACAGCCGTTATTTGTCGGATATAGGAGCCATTATAAATGAGCCGGATTATGTTGGCTTAAGTCCGAAGGATAATTCTATCATGTTTGTAAAGCTTTATGAAATGTATGGTGAGTACATCCGTGTTGCTGTAAAAGCCTCTCAAAGAGGAGTGTATTTTGCAAAAACGTTGCATCTGCTTAGCACATGCAATGCAGAACGCTATATTGAAAAGGGTACTCTAAAAAAGCTTGACAAATAAATCAAACGCTGTATATAATGAAGACGTAAACAAAATTAAATGGAATCTGAGGACGGAACAGGCGGCCGTCGCCCATTGTTAGGAGATGTGGATTGTCACCCACCTATTCCATTTAATAGTTTAAGGCAGATAATTCATTTATCTGCCTTTTGTTTTCTATATAACATATCAATAGAAAGATAAAAAGCTTTGATTTCCTTCCGAAAACCAAAGCCTTTCTCTCATGGACCTGAAGGGATTCGAACCCTCGACCTCTCGGATGCGAACCGAACGCTCTCCCAGCTGAGCTACAAGCCCATACTTTATATTGTAATCTCCAGTTAAGTATCTATAGAAGATTACCAGTGGAAGTAAGGAGGCTCGAACTCCTGACCTTTCGCGTGTGAGGCGAACGCTCATCCCAGCTGAGCTATACTTCCCTACTCTTTTTCTGTCGAACATGACTTATTATACACGTTTTTTTCAAAAATACAAGAGGAAATTTTCATTTCTCCTATAATTTTTGTGATGGCTGAAGTGAAAAAGTAAATTCCACTCTGAAGGGATGCAAGTTGAATTTAGT
>JAJQHZ010000013.1 GCA_021199475.1 Lachnospiraceae bacterium | reverse complement strand
ACGAAAAGTCAAAATTTCAGTCTTTCTTCATCCCCCACCCCGTGAATAGTAACCTGGCCTCCATAAAATTAACTGGTTAAAAAATGAAGGGTTGACATTTTAATAATGAAGGGGTAAACTGAGTTTGACAAGGAAAGGCAATGATTACAGTTAAGTCAACAAAACAAAAAGCGAACCCCCCGGAGGAGTGCTGGTCCTTCGAGGGGTTCTTGCTCGTTACGGTGAGCTAATCCTTTGTTTTTCTGTTTCTGTCAAACAAGCTGTTCATGTGATGGTATATGTAGCTGCCAGCCACACTCGCCGCGACAGAAACGAGGAAAGAAATGATTACATCAGTCAACTTACACCACCTCCTTTCTGATGAAATAAGTCGACGACAGCTGTAGAATATCACAAAAATGATAATATGCCCATAAAACATTGACATACTCAATAAAAATATATCAAAAACTATATCAAACAAAACATAAACATATACAACAATAATATAATTCAATCAGCTGTGAGAATAAAAGAGGAGAATAACTATGAGAAAAGCTGTTCTGGTGGGTGTTGAATTGAATAATGCCCCGAATTTTGACTATCACATGGAGGAGCTTGCGGGGCTGGCCGGCGCCTGCGAGATCGAACCGGCGGCGGTGGTGACCCAGAAGCTGCCGGTGACAAACGCAGCGTTGTATGTAGGACCGGGCAAGGTCGAAGAAATCCGCCTGACCGCGGAAATGGTCGAGGCGGATCTGGTCGTTTTTGACAATTCTCTGAAGCCATCCCAGCAGCGGAATCTTCAGAAGGAACTGGATCTGCCGGTGATGGACCGCACGAACCTGATCCTTGAGATTTTTGAAAAGCGGGCGCGGACAAAGGAAGCAAAGCTCCAGGTCGAGAGCGCCAGCCTCCAGTATATGCTGCCGCGTCTGGTTGGCATGCGCGAAGCCCTCTCCAGACAGGGCGGCGGCGCCGGAGCCGGAGGAGGAGCCGGTGCCGGAGGCGGTCTGGCGAACCGCGGCGCCGGTGAGCAGAAGCTCGAGCTTGACCGCCGGAAGATCGAAAAGCGGATCAGCGAGCTGCGCCGTGACCTGGAAGCCATCGAGCAGGACCGCGCGACACAGCGCCTGAAAAGAGAGAAGAGCGAAATCCCTTCCGTAGCCCTGGTCGGCTACACCAACGCAGGAAAATCTACCTTATTAAATGCGATGCTGGAGCTATATCGGAATGATCTGCCGCGTGAGAGGTCTGCGGAAGCAGCTGTTATTGAGAATCAGGAAAACTCGTCCGGTTCGTATTTATATAAGGAAGAAACATACGAAGAGCAGCTGCCCGGAAATCGCTTACATCCGAATACGGGAAGCGAAGAAAACAGGAAGCATACGAGCCGGAGCATCGAGGAGAAAATGGTACTCGAAAAGGACATGCTTTTCGCGACTCTTGATACCACTGTCCGCCGTATTTCTCCGGGGGACAACCGGGATTTTTTGCTCTCGGACACAGTCGGCTTCATCGACCAGCTTCCGCATACGCTTATCAAAGCATTCCGCTCCACCCTTGCGGAGGCCTGCGGCGCGGACCTGTTATTGCAGGTCGTCGACTATTCTGACCCGCACTACCGGGAGCAGATGCAGGTGACCGGGGACACACTCCGCGAGCTCGGCGCAGAAAAAATCCCCTGCATTTATATCATGAACAAGGCCGACCGCATGATGGAAGAAGATGCGCTCCCAAAAGTCGTCGGAGACAAAATCTTCCTCTCCGCCAAGAAGCGGATCGGAATGGAACAGCTTCTGGAGCTCATCCGTGCAAAGCTGTTCGCTGACTACGTAGACTGCGAGTTCCTCATCCCCTACACAGACGGAGCTGCCGTGGCTTATCTGAAGGAGCACGCCGTCGTCCAAACCCTGGACTATCAGCCGGAGGGCGTCATTGTGAAGGCGAACTGTAAAAAAAGCGACGCCGGAAGATACCGGAATTACCGCAGGTGGTGAGAAAACCGGTTGCAGGAGAGGATGGCAGACCAATGCAGATAACCAGTTACAGATTATGAGAAGGCAGATTATGAGAGGCAGATTATGTGGGGACAGATTATGTGAGAAAGATCGTGACGAGAGAACTAACCGATGAAAGGACAGATGGTAGATAACAACTGATTATAAGAGGTAATAATCAGTGAGAAAGCACAGAGTGAAAAGGCTGGGGCGACGGAAATACCAGTCGCCCCATTATGGATGATGCTGCTAACACGAAAGCTTTTACAGCCTTTCCTTAGATTTCCTGCTCTTCCCCGGCGGTGTTGGTCTTATCCGCGCTCCCGGCCGGAACAAACTCCAGCAGATCTCCGATCCCGCATTCGAGCACGGTGCAGAGCTTGGCAAGAACCATAATATCCAGCCGCGAAATGTCATTGTTGCAGTAATGGTTCAGCTGTGTCCGCTGCATCTCAGCCCGCTGCGACAGCCGGTTCTTACTGATATCGCGTTCTTTCATCAGTTCGCTAAGATGAATCCTGATCGTTCCAAATTGCCGTTCCTCCATGATCGTATCCTCCTGATTTTATCTTTCGTATAGTCGTCAGAACTTGTAAAAAATGGAATCTGACATCTCTATTATGGATAAAACAGACATGGAAAAACAGTTCTAAGATATTGCACAAGAGAAGTTGCACAGATAATCTTTAGGACAAAATATTACATATTTTTAACTTGAGCACTCATCAGCATACACGCGCAGAACGAATAATGCGGCTGGTAACAGAATACCCGCAGAGCTGCGCCCTCCCGTTGATTCGGCAGAAGCGCATCAACGGTCTGATTCTTCAGGGCGCATTCTGCAAAAAGATGGGCCCATTTCGGGTCAGACTTTTCAAATAAAGAGAAAAACGACCGGTTAATCAGCTGATAGGCCGGAAAATTCACATAGGCGGCAAACGCATCGTTCGCATAGCGAAGCACAAAATCCCGGGAACCGGAATCGTACCTGCCGCTGTGAGCAGATGACGACGGAAACAGTGTCCCGGTTTTGGATGTAGACTGCGTTCCGGTTTTAGACAGAGACTGTGTCTCGGTTCTGGATATAGACTGCGTTCCTGTTTTAGACGGAGACTGCGCCTCGATTTTTATCTGGGAACTTGTCGAGTGGTCTGAAGAATCTTTCCAGGGAACCGCCTCCAGAACACAAAAAGGAAGCGGAAACGTGTCGAAGCCGCGAAACTCTTCCAGCACCTGCGCACGCATCTTTAGATTGTCGTGTTCACCGACATTGGCGGCCTGATATGCCAAAATGGCTGATCGAATCTGTGCCTTATGGCGGCGGCTGTATGGAATGCGGATATTATCCGTCAGAACAACGTCCGTATCGTCCATGTGCTGATAATAATCCATCGAAATCAGACAGCCCCGGCTGATCTTCAGAAACGGGTCGGCCGACAGCATCCCAGACAGTGCGTTCATCGTCAGAAAAATGCGAATAGGGGGGGCATTATACAGGAAAATCGTACAAAGCTTATCCTTCACCTGCGCATAAACAATACTGCTTACCGGAATCTTACACTCCTTTCGATTTACCATGACAGTAATCGTCTGATCCTTCTCAGTCATTCGTAAACACTCTCCCCAATCTTTTTATATAGGTTCTATTGTTATATATTGTTATATATCGTAGAATTGCGACAGCGGATATGCGAATTCGTTCCGCACAATCTGGCTGCTGCATCACACGTTTGACTCCCGTTTTTAGTACGGAATTGTTTATTTTGTAAAGTATGATACTGCCTTTCAGCGCGAAAATCCAGAACAAATAGCGAAAAAATGTTTCGCTTTTCTGCATTACGTAT
Source organism: Lachnospiraceae bacterium (assembly GCA_021199475.1). Classification (GTDB taxonomy): domain Bacteria; phylum Bacillota; class Clostridia; order Lachnospirales; family Lachnospiraceae; genus Choladousia. Next base: position 70,934 of record JAJQHZ010000013.1, on the reverse strand, counting down.
TCCACGGCATCGTACATTCACGGCATAATTTCATGTACATTCACGAAATTTCAATGTCAGATATTTCCATGACTTTATAGGATATTATTTATGCAAAGACACATATTTATGCTCCGAAAAAGACAATAATTTGGCGAAAATTTGTTTCGTAGAAGCAGAGATACACCTATAATGAATCTGCAAATTTCGTGAATGAATGTAAAATCTTTCTGAAATTCCGTAAAATGCGCACTTGACTCCAATATTGCGGAATTAACGAAGCTACGCGAAGTAATGATTGAAACAAAATCGGTCAAGGTGTACAATTACAAAAGTGAATCGTTGTGCGAATTGGTCAATATTTACAAAACGGCTCAGCGAATGCGAACAAAGAAAATGTAAAAAATGCCGAATGACACAGCGCGTTTTAAAATGGAACTGGAGACGGGAGCAGTAGTATGAGAAGGAACAGCATGAAAAGAAGATGCCTTGCATTACTTCTTTCGGCTTCCCTGATGGGAAGCCAGCTTGTTGTGCCCTCCATTTCCACCGGCGCGACTGAGACCGAACAGGGAGCGGTGATTCTTTCAGATGACGAGGCCGTAACTGGCAGTGATACGGCAAGCGCTATTACTGAGAAGTCTTCTGACAGTTCAGGTACCAATGACATAAGTTCAGCTGGCTCAGGTTCCGGCAACGCAGGCGACAGCGGCCTGCTTATCGATTCCATAGAAGAGGTGGAAAACACCTCGGCGATTTCCACATCGGCCGGGCAGATAGATGCAGAAGAACATACCGATGAAACAACAGTCGGAAAAGAAAATGAGACTGTATCAGAAGCCGGTACCGAAACAGGGACTGACTCGAAGACGGTAACAGATTTTGAAATAGAAACAGATGCAGGAATGGAGTCAGAAGCAGAGGCGGAGCCGGAAACAGAAACGGATGCAGGCTATGCCTCCGAATCAGCTGAAGTTCTGGTCAGTGCAAACATCGAGGCCGAAGCGGTATCTGGTAAAGAAAACGAGTATCAGATCAATATAACCTGGGAAGTCAGCGGCACAGACGGTGAAACCGTGCAGCTGGCTCTTTGCATGGATAAAAATAGCTATAGCAGCCTGCTGAATAGCTGCGCGTCCGAACCAGAGACTACAGAAATTGACACCTGCATCCTGCAGCTGACTGATGGCACCCAGGTAGCGACCGAAAAGACCGTGTCATATGATACGGTTCGTTTGATTTACGAACAGACCGGCGACGGCCCCGTAGAATGGGAGTTTGGACTCGCTGCAGCAGACGATGTGGAAAACTTCACCGGAGAATTCACAGCCGAGTGGTATGACGAAGAAGAGGGGATGTGGATAAGTCTGGACGAAATCCACATCGAAATCGAAGGCGCGGGAAGCGATGCTAAGGCGGAAACGGAAGACATAATAACTGGCGAGACTGAAATAGAAACAGAGACGGAGACAGAGAACGAGACAGAAATAGAGGCGGAGGCGGAAACTGAATCCGAAGTCGAGCCGAATCTTGAAACTGAAGCGGAAATTCAGACCGAGACCGGGTTGATAGCTAAAATAGATACGGAGGCAGGGACGGAATTAGAAACCGAAGCGGAATCAGAAACCGAGAAAGAAACAGATACGGAGTCAAAAAGTGAGACTGAGGATCCGTATGCCGCGAGCGTAACTGCGGAAGCGGCCGGGACAGTGGCCAGAAGTTCGCTGCTGAGAAACGCAAGGATCGCCACCGCAGCATCGGAAGATTCTGCATCATCAATAGATATGTCCGAATATATTACCGGCGCTTCGTTTGGTTCTTCTGAGATAGAGTCTGGGAGTGCAGTGAAAGTATCCATTGACTACCAGATTTATTCTCAGATACTGACTTCTGCCGGGACAACGACCTTAACCTATCAGTTGCCGACAGGTATTAATCCTATCAATGCATATGGGGGTACCGTATATGATGGTACGACTGCGGTAGGTACCTATACAATTACAAAAGAGGGTAAGATTACGATTGTATTCAATGATACTTTTGTAAACAGCGGCAGTACTATCACTGGTAATATTTCGTTTTGGTCTACGATTACATCATCTTCCAGTGACGAAGATACAACTCTTACTTTTAGTTTTTCAGAAGAAAACGAAGTTACGACTTCTATTGTTGTAAAAAAAGAAACTGAGGCAGAAACTGATCAGACGGAGACATCCAAAAAGACGGATCTGTATGTAGATAAATCTTACACATGTTCGACGACGGATGATGGCAGGATAATCGCTTATTATACTGTCGTAATCGGTTCTTTATATGGAACGGATGGAAATGCCATTACTACGTTTACTGATTCTCTGACAAATTATTTGAATAGCTCATCGATGACTTCTGTTACCATGGATGTAAAGGACATTGCAGTCAAGGATGCAGATGGGACAGATTATTTGGATTATATAAGATATGATGGTGCTAATAACCAGTTAAGCCTGAACAGTGGTTCCTCTCTTCCGGCATTGTCCGAAGGTGGTTATTATACCATTACTTATACAGTCGAATATTCTGGAACAGAAGCCTTGAATGGAGCGATTGATTTAAAGAACAGTGCATACGCAAGTACATATAAAAACAGCAGCTCTGATTCAACAGATATCTATCTGGATCATACGTATATCAGCAAAACCAGTTCCTATAGTTCTTCGAGTGATCATATAATCTGGACGATTACGCTGAACAATTTTGGCGGAGACCTCAATGGATATACGCTTAGTGATTCTCTTGTGAAAGAGGCATCTGAAACCGGCGGGACAGACGAGGAGAAAACGATCGGCACGGTTTCTGTAACGGAATACTTGAGTGATGGTTCGACAGTGACCTGGTCAGGGATTTCTCTGCCTTTTACAATTGCGGAAGCGGATGTGACATATTCTGCGGGTACGCAGAATAGTAACACCCTTTATGTTAATGATACCACCGATAAATTTGTAATTACCTACAGTACAGATGTGTCAGGAGACGGCTTTTACAGCGCATATGAGAATACGGCAACGCTGGGAGATGGCACTCATACTTTTACAGAAGTACACGAGCAATCGGTGAAGCATGACAGCGGAACCCTTGATAAGAGCTATGTGTCACCGGATGACAGCAGTGAGGAAATCGTATATGAAACGGATGTAAATGGAGCCGAGACGACAACGGACAGTGGTCTGCGGAATTACTCCTGGTCTTCTGTGATCAGTGTGCCGTCAGATGGAATTAAAGCAGGGTCTTATTATGAAGATAATATAACAGACGATGCGTATTCAGACGAGTTAAACCAATATGGATCACAAATAGATATTGTAGCTCACTATATTACAGGCGCACAGCTGGAAGCACTTACTGTTACGTATACGGATGGTAGTGGTATTTCCGGAAATACGCTTGGTTCTGATGTCTATACAATTCAGGTAAAGAACAGTAACGGAAATTGGGAAACATATGATTCTGCGAATTCTGCTGCAGAGTATACATCTTTCCGAATCTATTTTAATAGCGCATTGCCGGCGGACGAATATAAGTCACTCATCATTTCTTATCAGACAACAGCGGATCTGACGGAAATGAACAATGGCGATGTCTGGACATTTACAAATTCAGCAACCTTCTCTCAAGATGGAGCTTATGTGTCCTCAACCGACTCGAATCGGGAGACGAGTGGCGGATACATTATTAAAACAGACATGGGGGGAAGCAGTACTCATACTTATGCATATGATGATTGCAAGGGGATCTTGTATTATCGTCTCCAGATTAATACAAACAGGACATTTAAGGATAACGGCACAATTGTGATTAAGGACACGCTGCCGGAAGGAACGACGCTGTACACATCCGACTATGAAATTGCGACAGGCTCAAATCATGACGCCTCTGTAAATGGCACCAGTGTAAATGATACTTCGAGCCATGTAAAACTTTATTACGGGCTTGGGGCGAGTATGTATCAGAGGGTAAACAGGTATAATCCGTATAAAGCAGACTATGATGTGAATACGGATGTTAAGGCTACCTATGACGAGGAAACCAGAGTGCTGACCATTACGATTCCACAGGATACGTATTATGGATATCTGGATACTTCGACACAGGAAGTGTCTTTGCCTATTTCCATTTACTATGCAGCTCAGATTACAGATGCTTTGGGTAAGAACACGAGTAAGGACTATACGAATCATGTGGAGATGTCGATGGATGGCTCGACTTATTCGGACAGTGTGACAGATACTGTTACATCATCGAATATTTCCAAGAGTATCAATTCAGATGTAACGACGGGTGACCAGGAAAAAGCCTATAAGGTTCTGATTAATCCGAGCGCGGCTACGCTGAATAATGGTGAAGCGATTACGGTGACAGATACTATTAATTATGGCAGATATATCACGGCAATTGCTCTGGTACAGGGATCCTTCCATTTATATAAGCTGAAATCAGATGGAACTACGGGCAGTGAAATCAGTACATCGTTGTATACCGTTACTTACGAAGATACTGGTTCGCAGTTTATTATGACCATTACGCTGAACGATTCCACCGCTTATGTGCTGGAATATGAATACAGCTTTACGGTGGATGAAGACACCTTTATGTCTGATAATGGAAAAGAAGGAGAATTCTATGTCACTAACACCATTACTTTGAGCGGCTCTTACATGGAATCTTCCAGCAGCAAGGTTACGGATGAACAGGAGGCTGGAGACAGCAGTGCGACAGCTCAGACGAATAAGTATGTTACTTTGGCAAAGGTAGATAAAGACAATCAGATTATTTATCTTTCTGGAGCGATTTTTGAACTGCAGGCATACACAGGTACCAGCACAGATAATTATGAAGATGAAAATAAGTGGGAAACAATAAAAACATATGTGACCGGGCAAAATGGTACCGGGAAAGTCTTAATCAGTGAGCTGAAGAGCGGAACAGCCTATCGCCTGAAGGAGATAGAGGCTCCGACGAACTATAAGCTGAACACGGAATATTATTATTTCTATTATAACAGCGCTACCAGCGACCAGATTGCTGCCTGGCCGATAGGCCTTCGGAATGTAATAAATGCGTTAAAGGGTGACATGACCATCACATTCAAGGATGAGGCGGACACAACCACCTATACTTCTGTTGCAATCCAGAAAAACTGGAAGGATGCAAAAGGAAATACGCTGACTGGCTCATCGGTAGTGGACGGAGACGGAAATATTATAACGAGTATTGAGGTGGCTCTGTATCGAACGACGGACGAAACAGAAACGGATATTGATTCCATGGAGCAAGTGTTGGAAAAAACGACATATATTACGCCGGATGATAGTGGAAACTGGTATTACTCGTTTAATAATCTGGATGATAAGGATGGAGATAAGAACGTATACTATTATTATGTTGTAGAGACTGGGAAGTATACAGCAACAGATTCAAACGGAAAAATGGTAGATGTGACAGCGAAGACACTATCTGAGAACTATACTGTGACCAGAGACAGCGAAACGGCTCTTTCCTCTGGCACAGTGACGATTACGAATAAAAAAAATCCAGATAAAATCAGTGTCTCCGTGACCAAAAAATGGGCAGATAATGCGGAATCTGAGACAAGCGTAGAAGCGTCCCTGTATAAGTCATCAATCGCGCCGGAGGTTGAAGAGACAGAAGTTGCTAATATGTATGTTTACTATGTCTCAGCGGATGGGACGCAGTCTCGCGGTGATGACTCCAATGGAAATTATACGATTACAGTAAAATCCGGCGGAAGTTCAGTGAAATATATTGTATCCAATACAGAAAGCTGGGTTACGCTTTATGAGTCGGCCTCTTATACTGTGGATGGTTCAGAGAAAATGTCGGTTCTAGGCATGCAGACGGATGATGGCATAGAGTTTTTGATTCCGAATGTGACTGGAGATGTGGCATTGTATGTGACTGTAAACTACATTTATGGCGGTACTTATAGCGCAAGTGTGGAAAATGCGGATGAAATTACAGGTATGGCAGAGTTGCCGGAGGATGCTTCTCTTGTGACGGGCATTATTGATTGCACTGTCACTCTCAGTGGTTCAAATAATTGGACTTATGAATGGGAAAATTTGCCGGATGATGGATTTTACTATGTGGTCGAGGGTGAAAATGGTGTCATTGATGGATATTCCTCATCCTACACATATGAATACCAGGACGGCGGCGATTCTGCGAGCAATATTAAAACAGTAACGATTACGAATACGAAAAATACCAGCCCGGATACGACAGAACTTACCGTCACGAAAAGTTGGGCAGACAATAATAATGAATTAGGAACAAGACCCAGTTCTATAACCATGCAGTTGTATCGTTCTGAGAGCAGTCCAGATACTCTTTCATCCAATACGGATGATACTGGTCTTTTGCTTCCCTCGGATGCACAGTATATGGGGTCTTCCTATGACAGAACGCTCTCAGATGATGGAGACGGAAACTGGACAGCTTTTTGGACAGAGCTTTCGGTATCTAACGGTTCGGGTACTAACTATTATTATTATGTTGTTGAATCTTCTGTTGAAGGGTATGTGGCGACATACGCATATTCTTATGTGGATGGAAACTCGACGGAAATCAGCGAGGTTACTGTCACCAATACCGCAAGCCATATCACCAGTGTGACAGTAAAAAAGAACTGGCAGGTAAATGGCGGGATATTATCTGATGAGGATGCGGCGAAGCTGACATGGAGCGCGACTGTACAGCTTTATTATTCGACTTCGTCAAATACAATAGGCCAGACAGAAACTATTCCGGCGGATGCGCAGCCATATACGACAGAATCTGTTTCTGTGGCAGGAGAAACAGAGGTTTATACGGCTGAACTGTCGAACAGTAATGACTGGACTTTCAGCTGGGAAAATCTTCCGGTGGCGGATGATCTTGGAAATCTTTATTACTACTATGTTAAAGAGATAGAGACAACAGTCGGATCAGTGATTACTGAGGCTGATTCCATCAATGCAGCTTATACGATTACACGCTCCAGCGTAAGCGGTACATCGGAAGTGATTCTTAATTCAGTAACTACGACAGACATTTCCGTGACTAAGGAATGGCTGGATGCCGCTGGTGAGACCGAGCAGATTACTTCGGATTCTGTGAAGGCATATATGAACCTCTACCGGCTGGAAACAGTGACCGATCCAAATGGTACAGAAGTTACGACAGGGAACTTATATTACACAGAAAAAATCGCTTTAGGAACTGCGAATGCAGGCGTGTCTACTGATACGGGATATTATTCTGCGGACGGCTGGTCCTACACATGGACATATTTGCCATCAGGGACATATTACGTTGAAGAAGATTACGTGACCGTGAGCGGGTATACGGCTTATTATAAGAATGCAGATACATCTTTGGTGACATCTTGGGGGGAAAGTGATCCTGCGGATGCTTCTGTTACTGAAGGTACGATTACAATCGTTAATAAAAAAGATTCTACGGAGATCACTGTTGAGAAAATCTGGGAGACAGAAGCAGGTGAAACAACGCCGGAGACTGTGGTGATGGAGCTTTACCGTACCACGGAAGTACCTTCTGAAACAGAGCCGACCTATGGAAGCGTCACCGTTGATGTAAGCACCTGGCTTTTTAGCGACGGAGAGACGGCCAGTGAGAATGATGTCGGCACTGGACAGATGTGGATAGCGATTTACGACAGCAACTGGAACTTTATTGAATCAACGATTCTGACTTCTGAAACCGGATGGACATGGGAGACATCGGAGGTATTAAAAGAAGTAAACGGTGAGACACGCAGCTATATTATAAACGCGTCGTGCTGGGGCGGAATCGCTTCTTTGCAGACCGACAGCGCAGATTTTGTCAGTACATGGCCGACTGCGGGGGCGGGAGAAACAGTATCTCTTACCGCGACACTTTCCTCAAAATCAACAGTGGATGAGGCTCAAACAGGCTCGATTACAGTCAAGATTACTGATTGGGTTTATAGTGACGGTGTAAAAGCGGAGGCGCCAACTGATACCGGTACGGGAATCTGGATTGGATTGGCAAATAATACAAACAGTGGCTGGTCACAGCAAGGAGATACTCTGACCCTTGAAAATAATTGGACATTTACATGGGATGATGCTGAATTAGTATCTTCTTCCGGTGTTTCACAGTCTTATGTGGTTTTCTATACGGTTGGTTCAGGATGGGGGAAGCTTTACAGTATTGACAGTATAACAGATGGTGTAGTAAACGGCTCTTCCTATAGTTCGGTCTCGAATGGATACACACAGATTTTTACTACGGTAGATACATCCGGCGGTACAGATGTGGAGATAGATCTTACAGCTGTTTTGACGGAGAGATATTATAATCCGATAACCGTAGAGATTTCCGACTGGTTTTACAGCGATGGTCAGACGGACGGTTCAGCTGCTGCCGACGACAGCTGGGTGTGGGTGGCAATTTTCAGTGGGGGGCAGGTGGTTGATTCTGCTACACTGACATCCTCTAATATGTCCTGGACAGCGTACGTGCCGAATAAGGCCGACGGAGCGGAGCAGACCTATACAATCCTCTACAGTCACAGTGATGACATTAATACCTTGACTGCGAATGGTGATAAGACAACCATTTCGAAGTCTGGTGATATCTATACAGTAACCGGAGTTTCAGACACTGAAAATGTACTGTCATTGAGCGCAGTTCTGACAGAAGATGTTCCGACAATACCGGATTCGGATATTGACATTACTGTCGAGGTTTCCAGATGGAAAACCAGTGAAGGAGTGTATACCACGGCCGATGATGCGGACGGAGGCTGGATGACGGCTAAACTGGTCGAATGCGACCAGAGCGGTGTCGAGGTTAGTGGCGGAACTGAGACAGAAGTAACCTTGTCGGCGGATAATGACTGGAAATATACAGTTACCCTGCCAGGCGTAAAAAATCAGGAAACAAAGTATTATAAGATTATATACAGCGAGGCATTGTCATCAAGTGATTCGACTGCTACTAATACAATTCAGTCGATAGAATTGACCAGCGGATCCGAAATCGTGTCAGGAGATCAGGAAGCGTATGGATTTGCTTTCAGTGCGACTCTGGTAGAAAAGGCGGAAGAGAGCTCAGATTTAGAAGCACCGGCGGATGGGTATAATCGTGTTTATATGCGAATCACAGAATGGAGAGATGGTTCGAATGCATGGGATTATAATTCTGCATCAGGAAGTGTCCCGCTTACAAATGAAAGCTTAATTGTATATTTTACTATTTATAGCTTTACAACCTGGAATGCATTTTCAATTCAGTTTGATTATTCCAGCGGATGGGTAGGGTATATTGATATTCCAACATCACAGGGCGATGTGTTTGCATATTATAACGGCTATTCTATGAGCGGAAGTGGCTTGAGTATTTCTCTTGAAATGGATCAAGTTGTGACTGTCAGCGGAAATGTGGCATCGTATGACTTTATCGGTTATTATTCGTATTCCGATTATCCGGTTACCACAGCTTCTCTTAATTCGGCTTTGCTTGAAGGAACTATGACAGCGAATCTGGTAGAGAATACCAGTATATTGACGACTTCTTCCAATGATGAGCCGTCGGTTTCGAATGGTATGCGAGATACATGGGATGCAACATCACTTGGAACGGTAACCCTTGGCTCGAATTATGGCACAGAAGATGGGTATGATTCGAACGGATGGTCCTACACATGGGATAACCTGGATAAGTATGATTCGAATGGGAATCTGTATTATTACTATTTTGTGGAAAAGAATGTTCCCGGATATACTTCTTCTTATGAATATGAAGTCGAGACGGAGACGGATGCCGGGGGAAACATTTCGGAAACTGGTATTATTAAGTCTGTAACTGTAACGAACCGAAAAGCTGACGCGGTAAGCATCACGGTAACGAAGGAATGGGTAGACTGGAGCAGTACGGTCAATCAGGGCGGAGATACCACTTATGAATATGATGATTACTACGTAACAGTAGAATTGTACAGAGATGGTGAAGCGACCGGAAAAACCGTCATACTGAACTCTACTTACAAAGATAAGACAGATAGCGACGGTTCGTATGGAGCGGACGGGTGGAGCTATACCTGGAGTGATTTGGAGGGCGGATATACTTATACGGTAAAAGAACTGTCTGTGAAGACATCAGATTCGGGCGGAACTGACATTGACAGTAGTTATCTGATATCCTATAGCACCGGAGTGGATGGATCGTTAATTATTACGAATACGAAGACGACATCAATTACCGTCACAAAGAAGTGGCTGGATGCATCCGGACAGGAATTATCAGATTGCCCAGAAAGTCTGATCGTACAGCTATATACAGGCAGCGAAAACGGAGATACAGGCTCTCCTTATGAGGCGACGACAGTTACTTTATCTTCTGCGAATAACTGGTCATATGAGTGGACGGATTTGCCGGTTGGTTACTATTATGTAGAAGAACTGGTGACGGACGGCCTGTATACTACTGTTTATCAAAATGAGGCCGACGGTACTGAGTATTCAAGTGCATGTCAGGCAGCAACTGATGGCGGCGATTATATCATCACAAACAAGAAGGCGGATACGGAAATTACAGTTACCAAAACGTGGAGCGACGGAGGCTCTGCAACTCGACCTACGGAAGTAACTGTGCAGCTGTATCGCTCGACGACTGCACCAAAGGTAATGGGAAGCATTACTGTAGACATTTCTGAATGGGTGGATGATAGCGGAAATCCATTGGTTCCCAGTAATGTCAGCAGCTATGCAAGCTTTGTTTTTACGCTGTATGAATCAGGGAACGGAAATGCAGTTGGTTCAGCTGCTTTGTCAAAATCAAATGGATGGAGTTACACATTCGAGAATCTGACAGCGAACCAGACTTATACGATTGGATATACCTGTATATCTACTAATCTGAATGAAACTGCTCTGGCAAAAGTGAAAGATAGTGATTCCTACCTGGAGTCAGGGACGATTGAAGCGACCTCGACCGTGGCAGGAACCACAGTGGAATTTTCTGTGCAGACAGCTGCAGCCAGTGCAAATGAAATTGCGGAGCCTCTTTTGACAGGTTCTGCGACGGGCATCGACAGTGAGGTACTCGCTGCAAGCAGCGGATTACGCTATGCGACAGACGGGGTGAAGGTTGGCGATGTGGTAACGCTGAATGAAAGTGGCTCCTGGAGCAATACCTGGAGTAACCTGGATAAGTACGATGCGGATGGTAATCTGTATTATTACTATGTTGTTGAGACAGCAGTTCCGGATGGATACACGGCATATTACTCTTACGTTTACAGTGGCGGAACGATACAGTCGATAAAGATTAAAAACTCAACAGAGCAAACATCAGCAGTTACTGTAAAAAAGAAGTGGAGCGGATTTTCATCAGAGAGTGAATATGCAGATTATGCAGTCAGCGTGGCTTTGTGCAAAGACGGCGCGGAGACAGGATCTGTTAAAACCTTGGATTCTAATAACAGCTGGACGGCATCATGGACTGATCTCGAAGCTGGCTATACCTATTCGGTAGTAGAGACAGCTGTTACAAATGGAAGCGAGACGGATATCACGAGTACGTTTGATGTGACATACAGCACACTTAGCGATGATGGCGAGATTACGGTCACAAACACAAAGAAGACGACGGAGATATCGGTAGAGAAAAAATGGGGGGATGATGCAGGCAGCCACACGGATGACACCGTAACAATGCAGCTGTACCGTTCTACGGTAGCTCCGGCATCTGGAAGTATTACCGTGGATGTAAAAGAATGGCTGGACTCTTCTGGTGGCTCGTCAGCACCGCTGACAACATGGGACGGCGGAATCTGGCTGGGATTATACGATGAAGATTGGGATATGTTAGAGTCGGTCAATCTGGCAGTAGACAATGATTGGACTTATACATTTAGTGATGTGATTCTAGGGAAAACTTATTATGTCCAGTTCTCGGCGTGGGGAGATGCACTGAGTAGTGTGGAGTTCAGCGACGGAACAACAGGCGGCTCTAAAACAGTAGTCCTCGCGGGAAATATTGAGATCGGATTAAAGGTTACGTACGCATCAGGCTATTCGGGTACAGGAACGAGCGCAGGATCAAGTGTTACTTACACGGACGGAGTTAGTACAGCGGATATGCAGACCGGAAGTGGAATCAGATTATCAGCGAATGGAGAAGCAGTGGATGGCTGCTCTGTGAAGCTGGGCAATTCCTCATCTGGCGGTACCGGCTTCTGGTCATATACGTGGTCAAACCTTGATTTGTATGACTCGTCAGGGAACCAATATTATTACTATGTGGTTGAAACATCCGGCAAGGAGGGGTATTCGGCATCCTATGAATATGAAACAGATGCAACATCCGGAATGATTCAGAAAGTGACCGTAACCAATTCAATAGAAATTGTAAAGGTCCGGGCAAAAAAAGAGTGGGACAGCAGCTTCGACGCAGATGAATATGCCGATTACGTGGTTACAGTAAAGCTCTACAATAACGGCACCGAGGTGACGGGCTCTGAAACTGTATTAAGCAGTGACAATGGTTGGACCTGTTATTGGAAGGTAGAGAAAGGCGGCAGTTATTCTGTCGAAGAAGTGTCTGTACAGGCTGGAACCGACACGAACAATGACGGTACTTATGACAGCTATGAGGATGTGAAGAATTATTCTGTGCAGTATAGTTATGGAGGCAATATAAGCAGCACATACTCAAATGTTACGGTTTCTGAAGCGGGAACTATCACAATAACAAATTCGAAACAGAGCCAGGGCATTACAATGCCCGGCACCGGTTCGAAATATCCACTCGTCTTTTATGGCTTAGGGCTGACATTCCTGACGGTATCAACGACATGGATGCTCTACGCCTTTAAAAAGAAAAAGAAATACAAATACGCTGGGAAAGGAGGAGAAACGGCAGACAGTTCTTAATCCTATGGAGCTGCCAGACATCGCGTGACAAGTGCAAAAGGCTGCAAATAACTGAAAACAGTTGTGTCAGGAACTACTCACAGAAAATAGTTCCCGGAACCTGCAGCTGAATGCAAAAGATGCGCATTAGACAGAGGACGATAATCTACCGTCCGACAGACAGCATAAGGGCAGTTCCAGAGCCCGGCTAAGGCAATACCCCGGCAAATGAAAAGACTGGGAGAAGCAATACCCCGATGAGGGAAAAGATCGGGTTGAGCAATATCTCGTTGAAAGAACAAATCGGGCAGAGCAACAATCCGACGAATGAAATCATCGGGCAGAGCAACACCCCGGCAGCGACCGGGAAATCTTTAGAGAGGAAAAGGTGAAAAGTATGAAAAGAACATGGAAGAAATTAGCCGCACTGGCGTCAGCTGCAATCATGGCGCTTGGAATGGCCACAACAGCGCTTGCTGATGATCCGAGGGGGGGGTAATTCCTCTAGCACGTATACCATCACTCTGACAGGTTCAAGTAGTGAATCTACAGCCGAAATATCCAGTAATACGTATAATGTATATCGGCTCGCTACGTTCGATGTAGAAACAATAACCACGCAAGTGGGTGGTGAAGAAACTACAGAAACGGTATACACGAACATGGAAGTAGAATCTGATTTTTCGGATTTGGAAGATGACATTTTGAATGCTACTGATGCTACAGCGGTTTCTTTAGCAGAATCTGCCGTTAAGTTGGTTTCTACGAATTCGATTCAGTCGGTAGCGACTGTGACGAATGGAAAGATCAGTACAGGTTTGGTTTCTGGTTATTATTTGATCGTTGAGGTAAGCCATGGAACAAATAATGCGTATGTGTCGACACAATACCTTCTGGTGCCGCTGGAAAATGCAGACAAAACTGTTGAGATTAAGACATCTGAGGCGACGATTACGAAGAAGATTGTGAGTGAGCATAGTACTGATGATAATACGATTCTGGAGGATGCAGATACAGTAGCGATCGGAGATGATGTAACCTATCGGATTGTTTCCGGTATTCCGAACTATGATGAAGATGCAGAGGCAATTACTTATCAGATTGTTGATACGTTAAGTAGTGGACTTGATTATAAAAGTGTATCGGTGAAGTTTTCGACGGATGGAGAAAACTATACTGTGGACGGATCCCAAAATACCACCGCAATAGATATTACTACTGATAAGACCGCTGCGGCTGGGCAATATGCAGTGGCTCAGAGTGGCCAGGTTATTACCATTACACTTTCAACGGCAAGTGTGAAAGCGTACAAATCTGTTCAGGTAACTTTGGTTGCTACTTTAAATGAAAATGCCAGCACCGGCGATACGGGTAACCCGAACTCTGTACATCTGGAATACGAAAATGATTACTATGGTGAAGGCACTTCTTATAAGACACCCGAAGACACAGTAATTACGTACACTGGTGAGTTAAACATCCTGAAAATAAGCGATTCAAATGAGAATCTTCCGGGAGCAACCTTTGTAATCAGAAAAGGGAGTCAAACAGGCGATTCACTTTATTTTGTATTACAGACAGACGGAAGCTACAGATATACAAAAGATTCGACTGTGACAGGCGCTACGCAAGATCTTGTGACTGATAAAAATGGTGAAATTAAAGTCGTCGGTCTTGATGTGGGTACTTACTATGCAGAAGAGACGGATGCGCCGGATGGATACAGCCTTGCAACAGAACAGTTTGATGTGTCTCTGACGATTGCAACATCTGATGATTCCAAAAGTGCCGGCCTGACGCTTGATACAAAAGGCGATGGAAATTCCGTAGCGGAAGCTTCAACTGCAACTGATGGTGCTGCGGCGAATACCTCAATCTCAGGCAGCTATAAAGTTACCTGGAAAACAGCTGATGGAACTCAGAAGACGATTATCAATAAAAAGGGAACCAATCTTCCGGGTACCGGTGGTATTGGTACCACACTTTTCACCTTTGGCGGACTTGCGCTGGTAATGCTTGCAGCGGCAATGTTCATCGTTTACACAAAGAAACAGAGAAAACAGGCATAAAGAAAATGCTATATCAAAATGCTCGATTCTGAAGCATTTCATACAGTTCACTTCCCGGCTCGCTAATCCGGGCCGGGAGTGAGGCAAAATGGCATTGAACGGTTTGTTTTCCGAAAGTCAATCGAACCAGATGAAGAACGAAAGATTCAAACTGGAACGGTCGGCGATAAAAGTTTCTGACGTGCAGACACGATTGAACAGTACCATTGTGAGAAACCGGCACAGGACGAACGGAAAACAAAACTTATTAAAATGGCATTTTGAAAGCGAGGAAAAGAGCATGAAAAACAATATCAGAAAGTCAGTCGGAAGATGGCTGGCACTTGCAATGACGGCGATTATGGTATTCGCGATGACGACGACGGTAATGGCAGCTGAATACACAATAACAATTAACGGTGGAGAGAAGAACACTTACAGCTTATATCAGATTGCTACTTATGATGTTTCTACTTTGAATGGCCAAACAGTTTATACTAATATAAAAGTTAATAGTGCTTATTCTTCTGTAATTAATGATTCGACACTGGCAACGATAGTTGCTTATGGTAGTAATACAGATGAAGCAGCTGCTTTGGCCGTTTCATTAAAAGCTTTGACTGGAAGCGATAGTCCGTTTGCGAGTGGTGTTACATCTGGGAGTGTTTCAAATGTTCCATCGGGATATTATCTCCTTGTTGAAACCGCACATGACGATTCTGATCCATCTACGGCGACAAAATATTGCTTAATTAATGTAGAGGATAAAGATGTGGCAGTTAATCTGAAAAATTCAACCCCTGACCTTACCAAAAAGATTATTCTTGAAGGGACGACGGATACATTAGTTGATGCAAACGTCGCTGCTGTTGGAGATACAATTACCTATCAACTTGACACAGCTATCCCAACCTATTCAAGTGATGCTAATGCAGACAAGTTGACATTTACTATAACTGATACCATGTCTTCTGGCTTGACTTATGGATCAATAACCAGTGTGAAAGTAGGTGGGACAACATATAGTGAAGCTGCAGATACCTATTCGGTTGAAGAAAAAGATGGAGTAGTCACTATTTCATTTACTGGATTATTTATTAAAGCACATATGGGCGATGCGGTTGTTGTAGTTTTAACCGCTGAATTGAATGATTCTGCTAGTATTGGCTCAGATGGTAATCCGAACTCTGCTACACTTAAGTATACAAATAACTGGGATACAGGATCTACCTCTGACACGAAAGAAGATTCTGTAATCACGTATTCTGGTGTTATCGAGATTTTAAAGGCAAAGGAAGGAGATGTAACCACAACACTTTCCGGTGCACAGTTTACTATTTATAAAAAATTGGATGAAGCAGCAACCGGTTCTACTACAATTGAAGTAGATGGTGTAAACATCAATGTAATATCTGTTGGAACAATTACTACAGGAGCTGATGGTTCTGGAAAATTGACAGGATTGGATGAGGGAATTTATTATGCAGTCGAGACTGTGGCTCCTACAGGCTATAGTATTGACGCGACACCTTTGCTGTTAGACTTGACTGTAGAATCCAGCAGTTCTATTACCTTGGAATCATCTGGGGATCAGATAACAACGAATGGAAATAGTGATACTAAGGATTCTTATAAGGTTACCTGGAAAATAGGCGGTAACGAAGGGGCAAAAACTATTACGAACAAGGCGGGAACTATTCTTCCTGGAACCGGTGGCATTGGTACGACGCTCTTCACCTTAGGCGGCCTTGCTCTGGTCATCCTTGCGGCGTTCATGTTCATCGCTTACACGAAGAAGCAGAGAAGACAGGCGTAAGCTGTTGGCGGGATGAAAAAGAAAGAATAATGCAAAACGGGTTTTAATCAGAAGCTGCAGAGTCTCTGGATCAGGCCCATGTAGAGAAAGAGAAGATTTTATTAAGCACTCCTTAACGTAAATAACAACCGCAAGCCGCATGGATGCCGTGTGATACAGCATCGTGCGGCTTGCCGAGCATCGAATAGGAAGCTCATTTAGAAATGGCGGAACGGTTCGAATGGTGGGAGGTTTCAAATGAAAAGAATTTGTGAGAAGTTAGTATCATTCGTGATTGCTCTTGTAGTCACGCTTAATATTTTGCCTGCTTCGGCTTCGGCTGCCGCACTGGATATTCCGAGTACGGTTACGATTACAAAATATTCAGCCAAGGATAAAAGCGATATTACCGGAACCAGCTTTAATAAACAATGGTTCACAACAATCAATGGGAAAATTACGAATTTAAAATCCAGCGATGAGTCTATTGTGAAGCCTTCCAAAAGCGTAACAACTGGCGGTGGATCAACCATTACGCAGTTGTATCTTATCGCGAAAAAAGCGGGCGAGGCGAATGTCTCATTCAAGTATAAAGGAACGACTTATACGACAACGGTTACTGTGAAAAAATATACGAATCCGATTTCTTCTTTTAAAATTGGAAGCGTATCCGTGTCTGCTTCAAAGTTTAAAACAAGGGCATCTGTTACGCTTAAATACTCGAAATTCAGCGGTAAGAAATCGAAGATTAAGGTAGTGCTCAAAGATGGCTGGACGATTGGAGAGGAGCCTTATGAGAATTACCTGTATTATGGAAGAGCGGGCTGGTTGAAATTCGAATTTTTAAAAAATGGGAAGAAGGTTACTATTAAAGGAGGCCCTGGTTTTGCTATTGAAATCCCCGTAATCAATGATACAACCGGACAGAAGGAATCGGTTGTAATTACTTTAAAGTGATTGGAAAAGATAAGAATATAATGGCCCTCCTGACATGGAAAACGGATGCCGGACACTTTTATGAGTATAGGGCGAATTATGGTTAACAATCTTCATTTGGCAGGGCATTAGAACATCTGCTGAGCACTTGTGGAAGCAGGTGCTCGGTGCCATTGTGAAAAATGGTAAATATGCATAGAGAAAAATATATTATGTAAAGAAACAGTGGACATATTATGGCTTAAATTGTAGAATTATGGTGGCGCTACTCAGGCGGTAGTGGCGGTTATTTTCCTGACAACAGGGTTGCTGAGCGCCAGTGGCGCTCGCTTAGCAACGACCGAAGCAAAGCGGAGACCCTGAGATCCTCTGATTACATATAGAGATTCCTCATTTGGACTTGGCTACACGATTGGTAGCAACAAGACACAAAAATAACCGCCTAGCCACCAACTAGTGCGGTTATTTTTATTTACCAAACAATAGGGAGCTAACCGTCATGCTGTACGGGTAGCACTTTTTTATAACTCGACTATAACACGGATTTTCCGATATTACAAGCTGTTTTTTGAAAATTAGCGGATTGATTCTAAGAGGCCGGGGGTCAGACCACATGTAGAGACCCGGGTTGTGAAGAGATTGAGGCATTTTTAGAACTGATAAATACAATATAAGGATTAAACTATTTTAATAAAATAATAATAAATAAAATGTTGCGATAAAATCTTTTATATGGTAATATGCCCGTATGACAGGAAGAAATTCGGATACTTTGTACTTGTGGCAGGGAAAATCCTGTGATAAAGTAAATCTATCAGTATAGAGTTCAGGATATCTGCCTGTCAGGAGACAGAAAAGCTCAAAGAGTGACTTTACAGGAAAGAACTTCAATGACTTAAAGCGCGTTTACTCTATCTGGGTTTGTATGAATATGGATGAGTGTATTTGGGATTACGTTCACCTTACGGACGACTCCATCCTGGGCGATCACAAATGGAAAGGGAAGCTTGATCTTTTAAACATTCTGCTTCTTGGTATTCCGAATAAGCTTCCGAAGCGGGGAGAACAATATGAGTTGCATCGGCTTTTGAGTGCGTTGTTTTCTAATCAGCTGACGCCGAATGAACGGATCGATATTTTGGAGAATGAATATCACATCGCCGCAGAGATGGAATTCAGAGAGGAGATGGATGTTATGTGCAATTTGAGTGAAGGAATTTATGAGCAGGGGAAGGCAGAAGGAGAACAGAAGAAAGCAATGGAAACTGCGTTTAATCTTCGCACGATGGGGATGGATGAGAATCAGATTGCCCAGGCAGTGAATGTCAGTGTTGAGATAGTGGAGGGCTGGTTTAAAAGTAAAAGAAATGAAAGTGCCTGACAGCCCATGGAGGATACTGATTTATGACAGACGGAAAAATCCGGGAATTGACGGACGAGCAGTTGGCTGCTTATGTTAATGAGTTCTATCATTATTTTGAGAATGGTTATGCATTTGAAGATTTTCTGAAACCGTATCTGGAGAAACTAGGGCTGGATGAGGTGGTTGTCACGAAGAAATCGGGAGATGGAGGCATTGATCTGAAAGCGGTTCGATATGGGGTAGATGGCTCAAATGGGACAGATGCTTTGGAATATTATGTGCAGGCAAAGCTTCGCAATCCGGATGTCACGAATAAAATAGCGGATGTCAGAGCACTCAGAGGCGTTATGACATCTGGAAGCAGAGGGATGTTTATTACAACGGGGAAGTTTTCCGGGGATACGAAAGCTTTTGCTGAAAGGGGAGCTCCAACCCGCCCCATTGTGTTGATTGATGGGAAGAAGCTGGTAGAAAGTTGTATCGATAAAGGGATTGGCTTTGTCTTTGACCCAGTATTTAGCAAAAGGGAAATGGATGCTTTGACGGCAGCTGCGAATGTTTCTGGGCGGCTGGATGACGGAAGTGAAGACAATGGAAATGGGGATGCAGCTGTTGCGGCAGGCGTGGATCAAGTTCTTCTGGAAGTGAATAGTAAAATTACAGCAAATGATATCCGTGCGCGAATTTTGCGGATTCCGGGAGCAGTTCTGGAGATCGTGGGAACGGAGTGTGAATCGCTGAAAGTCAGTTTTGACGGGCAGCCGGAAAGAATGCTGAGGATTGATGCGGGCAGATGTTATTTATCCGGTGTCACAGGGTTATATCGGACTGCTTGCCTGATTCGAGAGGATGGAACTTACCTGCCTTGCAACACGACATGGAAGTGCTATGAGAATCGCATTGAGATTGCTTTGACTGGAAGGGTGCAAACATCTGGCAGGATGAAATCATGAAGAAATTATGAAGAAATTATATCCGATGGGGGTGATTTTCCTCATCTTTGTGATTGGGGTTGGGTTTATCCTGTATCCCTCGATTGGAAATTATGTGACGCTGAATACGGCGTCGGTGACGATTGCGGATTATGAGGCGCAGGTCGCGGATGAGACGATGGAGCCGGACGCGAGTGAGCGTCTGGAGATGGCGCGGCAGTTTAACCTGCATTTGTATTACGGGACGAATGCTGAGGATGAGGATAAGTGCCTGAATGTGAATGACGGGGTGATCTGCTATCTGGATATTCCGTCTATCAGCGTGTATCTGCCGGTCTATTACGGGACTTCGGATGAGGTGCTGCAGAAGGGCTGCGGATATATTGAAAATACATCTCTGCCGGTGGGCGGGGAGAATACGAACAGCGGGATTTCCGGGCATACAGGCCTGCCGGGGGCGGAGCTGCTCTCGAATCTGGACCAGATGGAGATCGGTGATCTGTTTTACATTCATGTGCTGGGAGAGATTCTGGCGTATGAGGTGGCGGATGTCGAGGTGGTCGAGCCGGACGATGCGTCTTTGCTGGAGATTGAGCCGGGGCGGGATCTGGTGACGCTAGTGACCTGTACGCCGTATGGAATTAACAGCCACCGGCTGCTGGTGCGCGGAGAACGGACGGAATACATCCCCGAGGAGGATGACGATGAGTCGGTCGGCCCGCAGACGGTGACGAGGGGCCTGTCCGCAGCGATGAAGCGGCAGCTGCTGGTGATCGCGGTGATTGTACTGGCGGCGATTCTGGCTGTGATCATTGCTTATATTTATCATCGCAGGATGCAGGAAAAATATGCGGGGAATCCGGTGAATCCGGCGGAAGCAAACCCAGTGAAAACGGATCAGGCGGAAAAAAGAATCTGACGGAAACGGATGAAACACAGAAGAGCCGGGCGGAATCGGATTGGATAAGCGGATCGAATGAAGGCCGCCCCTCATCAGAACAGTCGGGTACAGGAGCAGATGGATCGAACGGAAGCGGATCGGGCAGGAGCAGACAGGACAGGGAACAGATGAGTGAGAATGAGACAGGGCAGGCGCAGACAAAGAAAAAGCGGCATCACAGGATCCGGGACAGGCTTCCGCTGTTGGTTATTTTTCTGATACTGGCAGCGGGAGTGGGGACGATGGGATATCCGCTCCTGAGCAACTGGATTTGTGAATACACGGCGAGTGTGGAGATTGCCAGCTACAATTCGGCGCTGGAGGAGCAGGATACTTCGGAGCTGGATGCGATGCTGGAGGCGGCGTCGGAATACAACGCTGCGTTGAGCGGCAACGGAGATTCGGATTCGGTGGCGGATTATGAGAGTCTGCTTGCCCTGACGGACGCAATCGGATATGTGGAGATTCCGAAAATTGGCGTGTATCTGCCGATTTACCATGGCGTGGAGGATGAGGTCCTGCAAAAGGGCATCGGGCATATGCCGGAGACCTCGCTTCCGGTGGGAGGCGAATCGACGCATGCGGTTCTCTCCGGACATACGGGCCTTCCGGCGGCGAAGCTGTTTACCGATCTGGACCAGCTGGAAGAGGGCGATATGTTTTACATCCATGTGCTGAACCGGATTCTGGCATATGAGGTGGCTCAGATTAAGGTGGTGCTTCCGGACGAGACGGACGATATCCGGATTGTCGAGGGTGAGGATTATGTGACGCTGCTGACGTGCACACCTTACGGCGTGAATTCGCATCGGCTGCTGGTGCGCGGTACCCGTGTGGAATTTTCTCCGGAGGTCGTTTCGGTTCAGGCACCGGCGGATACGGAGACGAAGCAGAAGATTCCGGTGGAAAAGATTCTCTGGTACGGGACGGTAGCGGTCGGGATTGTGCTGATGATTATTGTTTTACTGATCCTGTTCCTGCCGGAACGCAGGAGAAAGAGAAATAAACGATGAGCTGTCATCAAGGATAGCGGATATTTGGCCATTTGGTTGATGATTCATTAGGGGGATTTTGGAAAGGAGAGGTTTTGCCGTGAAGAGGAAGGTGTGTTGGCGTTTAAAACCGTTGTTTGCTTCTGCAGGAATGCTGGTGCTTTTTGCTCTGATGCTTTCTGTCCTGGTGCTTGCCGGGGCGGCGGCGCCGGTTCATGCGTCCGCGGAGCAGACGACGGGTAAGGTGGAGATTCAGCTGTCGGATAGCGCGTCTGGGATTGAGCTGACACTTTACAAGGTGGGTGATTATGAAAATGGCAGCTTTATTTTCACGGACATCTTTGCACAGAGCGGGGTGGAGATTTCCGACCTGAACAATTCCTCTGAGGCACAGACGGCGGCGCAGGCACTTGCGGCTTACGCGGAGACACTGAGCTCCGGCGGCAGCGCTTCTGCGGGCAGCACGTCAGGTGGTTCTGCTCAGAATTATATTATCAGCACAGTCACTGCGGATGCGAGCGGCTCGGTGAAGTTTGACAGTCTTCCTCTGGGGCTTTACCTGATCGCGCAGACGGGCGGCACGGAATATCTGGAGGCACAGCCGACGCTGATTCCGCTGCCGTACAGCGGTGCAGACAGCGGGCAGGGCTGGATTTATGATGTGACAATTGCGCTGAAGTATTCTTTCCCGGGCGGCGCGGTGATCCTGACCAAAACGGACGACGCCGGGGATTTGATCGAGGGCGCGGTCTTTGTCCTGCAGCAAAAGGTTTATGCGGACAGTGAGTCAGAGGTGCCTTTGGATGCGGAGTCCGGGACGGATGACACGGGGTTTTATTACTGGAAGGAATTTGCAAAGGATTTAAAGACAAGTGCATATGGCCAGGTGGTAGTGACAGGGCTTCCGACTGGGGAATTTCGTCTGGTGGAGACAGAGAACCCGGAAGGCTATGTAGACAGCTATGCCGTGGTGACGTTTACCATCAGCGCGGCCGGTACGGTGGCGGAGGCAAACGGCGTTTATTCGGCGGCTTCCGGGGATGTACAGACGGTATCGGCAGTGAATCCGCGCACACAGGTGACCATCAACAAGGTGGACGAGGCCGGTGCGGCGGTGGCCGGTGCGAAGCTGGTAATCAAGGATGCGGACGGCAATGTGATTCACAAGGAGGACGGGACGGCAAAATATGGTCTGACGACGACTGCGGGGACGGATATTTTGTATGGACTTCCGGCCGGGACATATTATCTGGATGAGGTGACTGAGCCGGACGGCTACAAATATACGGCGGATGTGATGTTTACCGTGAGTGAGGCGGAAGGCACGCAGAATACTGTGACGATGGTGGATCCGGCCGTTCCGACGGATACGGCAAAGGACAGCTCTGATTCAGCGGCAGACGAGGGCTCGCTTACAGTCTCGAAGGAGCTTAAGCTTCAGAACGGTTCTGCGGCGATGGCTGAGAGCGCGAGTTTCTACGTCGCGCTGTTCTCCGATGAGACGTGCGCGACCCGTGTTTCCGGCGTGAAGACCATTACATTTACCAATACCGGAAGCAGCTCTGTGACATTTGAGCATCTG
Source organism: Lachnospiraceae bacterium (assembly GCA_021199475.1). Classification (GTDB taxonomy): domain Bacteria; phylum Bacillota; class Clostridia; order Lachnospirales; family Lachnospiraceae; genus Choladousia. The sequence continues at coordinate 47,429 of JAJQHZ010000013.1, read as the reverse complement.
GATCTCGAAACGAGCTATTATGTTGCGGAGACGGACGAGTATGGCGAGGTGCTTACAAGCGGGATGACGTCGGACGGCGTTGTCTACGCGCCGGATTATCCGGATGGGGCCTCGGTGAAGCTGTCCAAAAAGAACGCGGACGGTACCATTACGTTTAAGAATGTATTTTACGAGCTTCCGAGCGGGTACTACTACGTCGGCTACCTGACCATCACGAAGAAAACCATCCGCGGCAGCGAGGCTTATGACACGGACGACACATTCTATGCAAGAGTTTTCTCTGATTCCGCGCTTAACGAGCCGGCAAGCGACGTCATTGAGCTTGCTATGGGCGGAAACAGCAGCTTCAGCTATACCGTTGAGCTGAATGCCGGTACAGGCTCCGGCACCAGCGCGACCTATTACGTGGCTGAGACTGACAGCAGCGGTACTCCGCTGACGAATACCTCTGCGCATGACTTCACGATTTCCATCGATAAGGAATCCGTGAAGCTGTCCCAGACAAACACCGAGAAGACCGTAACGATTACGAATACGTTTGAGCCGGATGAAACCGAAGAAAACGGCACCACGACCTCCGGCAGCAGCTCCGGCGGCACAGACGAGACAACGGCGACCTCCGTACAGACCGGCGACGAGACACCGCTCGGACGTTATCTGGCGGTGATGCTCGCGGCGGTGGTAATCTTGCTTGCGGCGGGAGCGGTATGGCGGAAAAGAAGGGAATAGAGACAGATAATAACTGGTTGATACGACCAATGTCCGCGTAGAAGTGTAAGAAGCTTAAAAAGCGTTACGGAAAATGGAGAAGCAAAATAGATATCGAATAGTATTTGGAGTTTGCCTGCTATAGGGGCGATCTTTAAAAAAAGGCGTCAAATGTAAATACATAGATCCAGGGTAGGGTAGTTGCCCCTACGGGGGCATGACTTGAAACATCGATATGTTTCTAAAAGAATGGGAGGCTGTCAGATGACTAAGACCTTTAATACGAATGGAGTATGTTTGCCTGACAGGCATTATATGGTTGATTTGAATTCTCGGCTGGCTATAGTTAAGACTATGGTAGATGCAGGGGACTATTTTACAATCAATCGTGCGAGGCAGTATGGCAAAACCACGATTTTGCATGCGCTGACAGATTATCTTAGGCCTTACTATTCTGTGATCAGTCTGGACTTTCAGGGTTTGTCTTTTACTGATTTCGAGTCGGAGGAGCATTTTGTGGCAGCTGTTTCCAGGCAGATTTTGCTGGTGGCAAGGGATGAACTGTCCGCGGACGTGGAACGTGAACTGGAGCAGTATGCGGATGAATGTATGAAAGGTGTATCCCTTTCAAAGTTTTTTTTCTTATTGACTGGTTTATGCAGGAAATCCCCCAAAAATGTAGTCTTATTGATTGATGAAGTGGACTCTGCCTCGAATAATCAGGTGTTTCTGGATTTTCTTGCTCAGCTTCGATTTTATTATCTGAAAAGGCCGGGTGTTGCGACATTTCAGTCTGTGATTCTGGCCGGAGTTTATGACATAAAAAACTTAAAACAGAAAATTCATCCGGAAGCGGAATCCAGATACAATAGTCCCTGGAATATTGCGGTAGATTTTACGGTTGACATGAGCTTTTCACCGAAAGATATCAGTTCTATGCTTACGCAATATGATGATGACTGGAACATTGGAATGGATATGGACAGGATCAGTCAGCTGCTCTATGATTATACAATGGGGTATCCGTTTCTTGTCTCGAGATTATGCCAGATTATGGACAAGGATGTGAAGGAAGGCAGCAGAAAGCCGGAAGGAAAGGGATGCTGGGATGAGGAAGCATTCCAGAGAGCTGTGAGGGTAATATTAAAGACTCCGAATACGCTTTTTGATGATATGAGTAAGAAACTCGCGGATTATCCCAAACTGAAGGAAATGATTTACGGCATTCTCTTTCAGGGAAGAAAATATTCTTATGAGGCGGAGAATGAGAAGATTCGCATTGGGGAAATGTTTGGATTCCTGAAAGAAAAAGACGGGATGGTCTGCGTTTCTAATCGTATTTTTGAGATGAAGTTGTATAATCTTTTCCTTTCTGAGGAAGAGACGGATGCCAGAATGTTTACAACTGCTGAGATGGAGAAAAATCAATTTGTCCGTGGCGGCCATCTTCAAATGGAACTGGTTTTGAAAAAATTCTGTGAATATTTTGAAGATATTTACGCAGACGCGGATGAACGGTTTATCGAAGAGAATGGAAGACGTATTTTTCTGATTTTTCTGAAGCCAATTATCAATGGAAGCGGGAATTACTATATTGAATCCAGAACCAGAAATATGAGAAGAACAGATGTTATTATTGATTACAAAGGTGTTCAGGAGGTTTTGGAGATGAAAATCTGGCATGGTCAGGAGTATAACAGGCGAGGTGAAAAACAGCTGCTGGAATATATGGATTACTACCATTTACAAAAAGGATATATGCTAAGTTTTAACTTTAACAAAAAGAAACAGACGGGTATCAAGCAGCTGAGACTGGGAGAGAGAACCCTGGTCGAAGCAGTTGTTTAGGATTAAAGCTGATAAGCAGATTTTCTGGTTGCACTTTTTTATGAAACGTACTATAATGGCACAAAAGACAGGGGAGCTTGTGCGGCAGGCTGAGAGGAAGTAATCGAACTTCGACCCTTGACCTGATGCGGATAATGCCGCCGTAGGAAGTTGCCAGTCGCTTTTTTCGGAGATACCGCTCAGGTATCTCTTTTTCTTTTTCTGTCTTTCAATGTCCATTATATAGAAGAAATAGTGGACGCAGGCCGCGCCACTGCGAGGCAATTTGGGATGCGCGGCTCTCCTTGAAATGTCCATTATTCAGAAGAAAGATGGATGCAGGCCGCGCCATTGCGAAGCAATTTGGATGCGCGGCTCTCCCTGGAATTGAGGGCGGAGAACAGTATCACGGATATCCGTGCGGGCCAGAGGGGGAGCGCCCTGTGGCCTTGTATCACAGCGATGGGAAGCCGTGTTCCGGCGTGAGAGGGGACCAGTGAGTTCCGACCGAACGTTCCAGAAAGGTGTTTGCCTTTTCGGACCGTGGTGTATCTGACAGAAGGTATCAATGATTGACTGCAAATCAGGTGTGCGGACAAATCCGTTGAAACAGAGGATGGACATGCAATTCGGTGGATGTCTTGTATGCTTGCAAATCGGCGGAATGTGCGCGAGGCGATTTGGATCGTAAGGATACTGGCTGTGGATACAGATACCATGGAGAAGCGACGCTGTGATCTGCCGTTTCTCCGGTGCTGCCGTAAATAACTGAGACGCTCGGTCATTTGCGGCTGCCATACTTTTATTCGGAGGAGAAAAACGATGAAAAAAACAACCAATGTTCAGAAACTGGTAACTGCTGCTTTGCTCACTGCTGTTGCAGTGGTCGGAAGCATGTTTTCATTCCCGGTGCTGGGAAGCAAGTGTGCGCCGATTCAGCATATGGTCAACATCATCTGCGCGGTCGTGCTTGGTCCGGGGTATGGTGTGTGCGTGGCGTTTTGCGCGAGCCTTCTGCGCAATCTGTTCGGGCTGGGCAGTCTGATGGCGTTTCCGGGCAGCATGATTGGCGCACTTTTCTGCGGACTGATGTACTGGAAGACACGCAAAATTCTGCCGACGCTGCTGGCAGAGGTGTTTGGCACCGCCGTTCTGGGGGGCTTATGCGCGTATCCGGTAGCAGTTCTTCTGATGGGAGTGGATGCCGGTGCGGTTGCCTTTTATGCGTATGTGATTCCGTTTTTGATTTCTACGGCCGGCGGAGCGATTCTCTCGGCGGTTGTGATTTACTCGATGCAGGGTGCCGGTGTGCTCACAAAGGTGCAGGCGCAGATGAATCAGTGACGGATCGTCAATGACAGACAGTCAATGACAGACAGATCCTGACTTTTATGCTTTTGATTTGAAATGAAAGAAGGATGCGTCTCGTATCACTTGATACGTAGCCTGAGGATGACAATACTCTCAATACTGTGGAGAATCGAATGCGGGAAATCGAACGCGGGAAATCGAACGCGGGAAATCGAATGCGGGAAACCGAATGCGGGAAATCGAACGCGGAAGATTGAATGTTGAGAACTGGACGCAGAGAATCAAGTGCAGAAAACCGGAGACGGGAGGGAGCAGCCGTTTATGTTTGAGGGAATTCTGGAAAATGTGCGGAAACGGGCGCCGCGGATTCATTGCATTACGAATTTTGTGACGATGAACGACTGCGCAAATATGCTGCTGGCATGCGGGGCTTCGCCGATTATGGCGTTTGATGAGGCGGAGACTGCCGAGATTGCGGCACAGTGTGACGGACTGGTGATTAATATGGGCACGCTGCGTAGAGAGGCGGTTCCGGCGATGCTGGCGGCCGGAAAGCGGGCCAATGCGCTCGGGCGCCCGGTGGTTCTGGACCCGGTTGGCGCCGGGGCTTCTGATTTCCGGACGGAGACGGCGCTTCGGCTGATGGAGGAGATTCGGTTTGCCTGTATCCGCGGAAATGCTTCGGAGCTTCGCGCATTATCTGCAGCATGTGAGCAAGAATGGAAGTTGTATGAACGCTCAAGTGGCGCTTCTCACAGTGCGAGCGGCGTAGATGCGGATGTATCTGACCGGGTCACAGATGAAAATCTGGATAACAGCGTGGCGTTTGAGAAAGCTTTTTCGAAGCAGACCGGCGCGGTGACGGCGATGACCGGGGCGATTGACATTGTGGCGGATGGGGGGACGGCGGTTCTGATCCGGAATGGTCACCCCATGATGAGCCGGGTCACGGGAACCGGGTGCCAGCTTTCCGCAGTGACCGCGGCTTTTCTGGCAGCTAACAATGGAGACAGGCAGCCGTCTGCCGCAGAGGAGTCTGGACTCTCGATGGCTGATGAAGGTCTCCGGTTGGACTGCGGCAGCGCTAAACGTACAGACGAAAGCTTCAACAGTAACCGGAATTGGAATTATGGCAAAGATGATGATAGAAATTTTGACAGACGGCTGTTTGCAGCAGCTGCGGCGGTGTGCGCGATGGGCCTATGCGGCGAACGGGCATATGATCGTCTGACCGGACTCGATGGAAATGCGACGTATCGGAACTACATCATAGATGCCATGTTTCGGCTGACTCCGGGATGTCTGGAGCAGGAAGCGAAGGCCGAAATCCGATGACAGGAACGAGCGGGCGAGAGCTTCCTGCGCGGTGGGTGGAACGAACGGGTGAGAGTTTCCTGCGCGGTGAGCGGAACGAGCGGGCGAGAGCTTCCTGCGCGGTGGGCGGAACGAACGGGTGAGAGCTTGCTGCGCGGTGGGCGGAACGAGCGGGCGAGAGCTTCACGTGCGACGAGAGGAACGAGCAGACAAGAATTTTCACTGTGCAGAAAAAAGCTGCGGCAGGAGGTATGGAACGTTGATGAGATGTGAGAGGAAAACGATGCAGTTATATGCGGTCACCGACCGGACCTGGCTGAACGGACACACCCTGTATGAGCAGGTGGAGGCTGCTCTGGAAGGAGGCGCGACCTGTGTGCAGCTGCGCGAAAAAAATCTTTCCGAAGAGGAGTTTCGAAAGGAAGCGATTGAACTCGCGGGGCTTTGCAGGCAATATGGCGTTCCTTTTATCATCAATGATAATCTGGATGTCGCGCTGAAGAGCGGGGCGGATGGCGTGCATGTCGGACAGGATGATATGCGGGCGGACGAGGTTCGAAGACGCGTCGGAGACGGGATGATCATTGGCGTGACAGCCCATACCGTGGAGGAAGCAGTGGAGGCGCAAAAGCGCGGCGCGGATTATCTCGGTGCAGGAGCGGTGTTTCAGACCGGAACGAAGTCGAATACCGTTGCTTTGCCGTATGAGACCCTGCAGGAGATTTGTGCCTCTGTGCAGATTCCCGTGGTCGCTATCGGCGGCATCACGCGGTCGAACCTGCCCTCTCTGGCAGGGAGCGGTGTCAGCGGTGTTGCTGTGGTGTCAGCCATATTTGCGACAAAGGACGTGCGGGCTGCGTCGGAGGAGCTGTTGCGCCTTTCCCGGGAGATGACGGGACGATAGGGCAAAAAGCAAAAAAAGCAAAAAAGCATAAAAAGCATAAAAAGCATAAAAAGCATAAAAAGCATAAAAAGCTCAGGAGAGTACTTATGGAACGAAATTATACCACACAGATGGATGCCGCGCGGCGCGGCCTTGTTACGCCTCAGATGGAGACGGTAGCGAAAAAGGAACAGATGCCGCTGGAAAAACTGATGGAGCTGGTTGCCAGCGGAAAGGTCGTTATTCCGGCAAATATCAATCATAAATGCCTGAATCCGGAGGGCGTCGGTTCGATGCTCCGCACGAAAATCAACGTGAATCTGGGGGTCAGCCGGGACTGCAAGGATTATGGCATTGAGATGCAGAAGGTCATGTCTGCGGTTGAGATGGGAGCGGAAGCGATCATGGATCTTTCCAGCCATGGGAATACGAGTCCGTTTCGCCGCAAGCTGACGAAGGAATGTCCGGCGATGATCGGCACGGTTCCGGTCTACGACAGTGTGATTCATTATCAGCGCGACCTGGATTCGCTGACCGCGCAGGATTTTATTGAGGTGGTGCGGCTGCATGCACAGGAGGGCGTGGATTTTGTCACCCTGCACTGCGGGATTACGCGCAAGACGATTGACCAGATCCGGAAGCATAAGCGCAAGATGAACATTGTTTCCCGCGGAGGCTCTCTGGTGTTTGCGTGGATGAGCATGACCGGAAATGAGAACCCGTTTTACGAGTATTATGACGAGATTCTGGACATCTGCCGGGAGTATGATGTGACGATTTCCCTTGGCGACGCATGCCGCCCGGGATGTCTGGCGGACGCGACCGATGTCTGCCAGATCGAGGAGCTGGTCCGGCTGGGCGAGCTGACGAAGCGCGCATGGGAGAAGGATGTGCAGGTCATGGTAGAGGGTCCGGGCCATGTGCCGATGGATCAGATCGCGGCAAATATGAAGGTACAGCAGACCATCTGTATGGGAGCGCCGTTCTATGTGCTCGGGCCTCTAGTGACGGATATCGCGCCCGGCTATGACCACATTACGTCCGCGATCGGAGGCGCGATTGCAGCGATGAACGGTGCGGCGTTCCTCTGCTATGTGACTCCGGCCGAGCATCTGGCGCTTCCGAACGTGGAGGATGTGAAGCAGGGCATTATCGCGAGTAAAATCGCGGCGCACGCCGCGGATATCGCGAAGGGAATCCCCGGCGCGCGGGATATGGATGACCGCATGGCGGACGCCCGCCGCAGGCTGGACTGGGAGGCGCAGTGGGAGTGCGCGATTGATCCGGAGACGGCGAAGGCCATCCTCGCGGACCGGTCTCCGGAGCACGATGATACCTGCTCGATGTGCGGAAAGTTCTGCGCGGTCCGCAGTATGAATAAGGCATTAAACGGGGAACATATCGATATTTTGTAGTTATTCCCGCGAAGCAACGAGCCAGGTAGCCGTGCTTGCACGGATATTTGACTTGGAAAAAAGGAAGCCCTGTGTGAATGTGCACAGGGCTTCTCTTGCAGCCTAATCAGCATTTGTTATAAATCTCATAGATCAGCGCTTCGGATTTTTCCCATCCAAGACAGGGATCGGTAATCGATTTCCCATAGATATGGGGCTCGCTGCCGATTTTCTGCGCGCCGTCCTCGATGTAGCTCTCGATCATAAAGCCCTTGATCAGCTTTTTCAAATCCGGGCAGTAGCTGCGGCTGTGCAGCACTTCTTTCACAATGCGAATCTGCTCCAGATATTTTTTTCCGGAGTTGGAGTGGTTTGTGTCGATGATGACCGCAGGGTTCGCCAGGTCACGCTTCTCGTACATCTCATGCAGCAGAATCAGATCCTCATAGTGGTAGTTCGGGATGGAATTGCCGTGCTTGTTGGTTGCGCCGCGCAGGACGACGTGGGCCAGCGGATTGCCGGTCGTGTTGACCTCCCACCCGCGGTAGATGAAGGTATGCTGTGCGTGTGCCGCTACGACGGAATTCAAAAGCACGGACAGATCGCCGCTGGTCGGATTTTTCATTCCGGCCGGGACATCCATGCCGCTGACCGTCATGCGGTGGTGCTGATCCTCGACTGAGCGCGCTCCGATGGCCACATAGGAGAGCAGATCGTCCAGATAGCGGTAATTCTCCGGGTAGAGCATCTCATCCGCCGATGTCAGGCCTGTCTCCTCGATCACACGGGTGTGGAGCGAGCGCACGGCCACGAGTCCGGCGAATACGTCCGGCTGTTTTTCCGGATCCGGCTGATGGATCATGCCCTTGTAGCCCTCGCCGGTCGTGCGCGGCTTGTTTGTATAGATGCGCGGGATCAGAATCAGACGGTCGCCAACCTTGTCCTGCACGCGTGCAAGCCGGTGCACGTAGTCAAGCACAGGCTCCGGAGCGTCTGCGGAGCACGGTCCGATGATGACCAGAAATTTATCCGATTTCCCGGTGATGACATCACGGATCTGGGCGTCTCGCTGCTGCTTGACGTCCACGACCTTCTGCGGAAGCGGATACTGCTTTTTCACCTCTGCCGGGATTAAAAGTTTTTTTACAAAATTCATAGACATAGTGCATACCTCTCTTTGGGACTATTTTGAACCGCCATCTGGTTTTCGCTCCGGACAGCATGGTTTTTATGCACACGGCCGCATAAGGAAATATTCCGGCTAAAGCCGGATGCGGCCAGCGCGGGCGGATAGGGTGAGAGGACTCCCCCTATCCGATTGAATTGAAAAGCCGGAAACGGGCCGGTGCTTTGCAAAAAAAGTATGGGGTGTTCCGGGCGACCTCAACAGTATAATACACAAACTGCAAATTGTCGACCGGATTTTTGTTGACATGCTAAGTAATGGGAAAACGAATGACCATTTTATTACCTGATAGTTCTTGCCTGCCTGCCCAAATTAGGATATACTTTTTGTCAGAAGAAAGGAAACCCGCGCATTTAAAATTGCTTCGCAAAGGCGCGGCCTCGCGGCAGTTGCTAAATGCCCGTGCAAGCTATGTCATAAGGAGTCGGCTATGCCGTCGGATCTACGCTTCGCTCCGGTCGGCACTTAACGAGTGCCATTATGACTCTGGCTGCCTGGCACGCTGCTTCGCGGAAATAAAGAGAGTCGGCGGGAGCCGATTCCGGCAAGGAGGATTGAGAATGAATCATATCAGGAGAGCTTCGTTTAACGGAATGTGTCTTTTACTTTTCTGCTGGCTTTGCGTGTGCCATCCGGCCGCGGCGTCAGAAACGCAGGTTGTTGCATCCGCGGCGGCAGAAACTCAGACGGTTGCGTCTGCGGCGTCAGAAACGCAGGCTGTTGCATCCACGGCTCCGGCGGGCGCGGTGGTTTTTACGGATGAGAGTGGAAGCTATCTTATGAAAAAGGGTAAGAGCTGGTATCTGAAGGACGCCGCCGGGCAGGCTCTGGCGGGGATTCAGTATCTTGCCATTGCGAAGACGGATTCGCTGAATTCCGGGTTTTATATGTTTGACAGCAAGGGGAAGCTTCTTGCCCAGAAGGCGGTTTATTATCTGGATACGACAGTGAATGAGCGGGAATTTAAGGGGTATTACTATACGAACAAAAACGGGCGCTTTCCGGAGACGGCGCGGGGGCTTGTGAAGCTTTCAAAGCTGACCTGCAAGGAAACGTCGAAGACCTTCAGCGGATATTATTATCTGCAGGAATACGGAAAGCTGTCGGCGGATGCGCAGGTGCGAAAGATTTCCAGAACAAAGGTCGGCGGCGTGGTGTTTCACGGGTATTATTATTTTACCGCTGCCGGGAAGCTGAGTACAGCCAAAAAGTTCCGCAAGGTAAATCAGACGGTCGGCAGCAGGACATTTAGCGGGAAATACTATTTCGGAGGAAAAAATGGAGTGCTGGTGCAAAGTGCCGGATGGATTACCTATAAAGGGAACAAGTATTACATCAACGCAAAGGGCAAGGTGCTGACGAATTGCTGGAAGGATGGCTATTATCTGCTCTCGAGCGGGAAGATTGCCAAAAGCCAGAAGGTGGCCGACGGCTCTTATGTCGATTGCGACGGGCACAAATGCGCAAAGAACGAGGTGGCGCTGAGCAGCCTGAAAAAGACACTGAAATCAATGATCAGCGGGTACAGCGGCACCTGGTCGGTGTATGTGAAAAATCTGGAGACCGGGGATGTCCTGAGTATTAACGATACCGCCATGTATCCGGCCAGCACAATAAAGGCATTCGTCATGGCCTCTCTCTATAATGAAATCAAACAGGGGCATTTGTCGGAAACCTCACAGATCAAAAGCCTGCTGACGTCCATGATCACCGTCAGCAGCAACGAGGCCTATAATTCCCTCGTCACAGTGCAGGGCTCGTCCGGGTTTTTGTCGGGCGCGGCTGTAGTGAACAATTATCTGAAGGAAAATGGATATTCCAGCACAAGCGTGCATCATACGCTGCATCCGGCGTCTACTACCCGGGTGTCCGACGGCGGCAGCAATACCTCCTCGGCCAAGGACTGCGGCAAGCTTCTGGAGAGGATTTATAAAGGAACCTGCGTCTCCAAAGCGTACTCGAAAAAAATGCTGAATCTGATGCTTTCCCAGCAGAGGAGAAGCAAGATCCCGGCGGGCATTCCGTCCGGCATCAAGGTCGCAAATAAGACCGGCGAGACTTCGACAACCAATCATGACATCGCGATTGTGTACGGGGCGAAGACCGACTATGTGATCTGTGTCTTCTCCAGAAACAGCAGTGTGGGCGTGTCCGGGATCGTGAACATATCGCGGACCGTCTATAACTACTTAAACTGATAAAAAAGTCAAAAAAAGCTATTGACAAACCCGGAATCGCGTATTATAGTAAGCAACGTAAGGTGTTAGCACTCAAATTGAAAGAGTGCTAACAACAAAAGAAGAGGAGGAACCTGGATGCAGCAGGAGCTGGATGAAAGAAAATGGACGATTCTGAAAGCGATTATTAAGACTTACCTCGAGACGGGCGAGCCGGTCGGCTCCCGCACGATTTCGAAATATGCTGATCTGAATCTGAGTTCCGCCACGATACGTAATGAGATGTCTGACCTGGAGGATATGGGACTGATTCTTCAGCCGTACACTTCAGCGGGGCGGATCCCCTCGGACGCGGGTTATCGCTATTATGTGGACCGCATGATGGAGGAGAAGGACCGCGAAGTCACGGAGATGAAGGAGATCGTTTTCCAGCGGCAGGATAAGATGGAGCTGATCCTGCGGCAGATGGCAAAGATCCTGGCGTCGAATACGAATTACGCAGCCATGATTTCCGGCCCGCAGATCCACCAGACGAAGCTGAAGTTCATACAGCTCTCGATTGTTTCGGAGTCGCAGATTCTCGCGACCGTTGTGACCGAGACCAATGTGGTCAGGAATAAGATGATCAATATGGAGCATGATCTGGATCATGAGACGATATTGAATCTGAATGTCCTTCTGAACACGGCACTGAATGGACTGACGCTGGAGCAGATTAATCTCGCTACGATTTCCAAATTAAAGCAGGAAGCCGGAGAGCACAGCGATGTGGTGAACCGGGTTCTGGATGCGGTTGCGGAGGCGATTCAGTCTGACAATGAAGTAGAGATTTATACCAGCGGGGCGACGAATATTTTCCGATATCCGGAGCTCTCCACAAGCGAGAAGGCGAGCGAGCTGATTGACGCGTTTGAAGACAAACGGAACCTCGCGGGTCTGATCGCATCGGATGATTCCGGGCAGGAGACCGGGATTCAGGTGTATATCGGCCAGGAGACGCCGATCGAGTCCATGCGTGACTGCAGTGTAGTGACTGCCACGTATGAGCTGGGAGACGGGATGTACGGGCGGATCGGTGTGGTTGGCCCGAAGCGGATGGATTACGATAAGGTTGTCGGTACGCTGAAAACCCTGACCTCGCAGCTGGATCAGATTTATAAAAAGGATAAAGAAAACGATAAAGAAAACGATTAATAGGAGGTCTTTCAGATACTGAGGCCGGGGACAGCCGGGAGGATCTGAAGACGAGACTCTGGTAGGACGGCAAAGCGCCGGATAACAGTATTTATAGAAGAAAGGTGGAGAAGCCAATGGAAGATATCAGGAACGAAAAGGTTCCGGATGAGGCTGCTGCGGATGAGAAGAACGCGGCGGATGCTTCCGACAGCATGGCAGGGAAAACAGCCGGCCAGACCGGGGAGAACCCGGAGGCAGAACAGCCCGGCGGGCAGGATTCATCCGGAGCGGATGCTGCCGGAAACGGTTCCCCGGAGGAAAAAGGAAACGCAGGGACATCCGATCGGGATTCTTCTTCCGGAGAAAATGCGGAGGAAGCCTCCGCTACCGAAAAGAAAGGCTTTTTTGGTAAGAAGAAAAAGGAAAAGGATAAGCGCGATCAGCAGATTGAAGAGCTGACAGACCGGGTGCAGCGGCAGATGGCAGAGTTTGACAACTTCCGCAAGCGCTCCGAGAAAGAAAAGGCCTCGATGTTTGAGGTTGGCGCAAAGAGTGTTCTGGAGAAAATTCTTCCGACCGTCGATAATTTCGAGCGCGGATTTGCGAATCTGGATGAGGAGCAGAAGCAGGATGCCTTCGCACAGGGTATGGAAAAGGTTTACCGGCAGCTGCTTACCGCGCTGGATGGGATCGGTGTGAAGCCAATCGAGGCAGTCGGTCAGCCGTTTGATCCGAATTTCCACAATGCTGTGATGCATGTGGAGGATGAGGAAGCCGGTGAAAATGTGGTTGTTGAGGAATTTCAGAAGGGGTACCTTTACCGTGACAGCGTGCTGCGGCACAGCATGGTGAAGGTAGCGAACTGAGGGTATTATCATAATTATTTTATAGGTGTGCCAGAGGCACAGAAAGTCAGGAGGATGCGTTATGAGTAAAATTATTGGTATTGATCTGGGTACGACAAACAGCTGCGTAGCAGTTATGGAAGGCGGTAAGCCGGTAGTTATCACGAATACAGAGGGAGCACGGACGACACCGTCCATCGTAGCATTTACAAAGAGCGGCGAGCGTCTGGTCGGCGAGCCGGCAAAGCGTCAGGCTGTGACGAACGCGGACCACACGGTTTCTTCCATTAAGAGACATATGGGCAGCGATTACCGTGTAACGATCGACAGCAAGAAATATTCGCCGCAGGAGATTTCCGCTATGATCCTTCAGAAAATGAAGGCGGATGCAGAGAATTATCTTGGCGAGAAGGTGACGGAGGCAGTCATCACCGTTCCGGCGTATTTCAACGATGCACAGCGTCAGGCGACCAAGGACGCCGGTAAGATCGCGGGTCTGGATGTAAAGCGTATTATCAACGAGCCGACAGCGGCGGCGCTGGCTTACGGTCTTGATAATGAGAATGAGCAGAAGATCATGGTTTACGACCTCGGCGGCGGTACCTTCGATGTTTCCATCATCGAGATTGGCGAGGGCGTCATCGAGGTGCTGGCGACCAACGGTAACAACCGTCTGGGCGGCGACGACTTTGATAAGAAGATTGTTGACTATATGATCGCAGACTTTAAGTCGAAGGAAGGCATTGACCTCTCCAATGACAAGATGGCGCTGCAGAGACTGAAGGAAGCGGCGGAGAAGGCAAAGAAGGAGCTGTCCTCCTCCACGACGACCAATATCAACCTTCCGTTCATCACCGCGAATGAGACCGGCCCGAAGCATTTTGAGATGGATCTGACCAGAGCGAAATTTGATGAGCTGACCCATGACCTCGTAGAGGCGACGGTTGTTCCGGTACAGAATGCGCTGAAGGATGCGGGACTTACCGCGAGCGAGCTCTCCAAGGTGCTGCTGGTCGGCGGTTCCACACGAATCCCGGCAGTACAGGATAAGGTAAAGCAGCTGACCGGTCATGAGCCGAACAAGAGCCTGAACCCGGATGAGTGCGTGGCACTCGGCGCTTCGATTCAGGGCGGCAAGCTGGCAGGCGATGCAGGCGCGGGCGATATCCTTCTTCTGGATGTGACTCCGCTGTCTCTGTCCATCGAGACCCTCGGCGGTGTTGCGACAAAGCTGATCGAGCGGAACACGACCATCCCGACCAAGAAGAGCCAGGTGTTCTCAACGGCCGCGGACAATCAGACGGCCGTAGATATCCACGTGGTACAGGGCGAGCGCCAGTTCGCGAAGGACAACAAGTCTCTCGGCCAGTTCCGTCTGGATGGGATTCCGCCAGCAAGAAGAGGCGTTCCGCAGATCGAGGTAACGTTCGACATCGATGCAAACGGTATCGTGAATGTATCCGCGAAGGATCTGGGCACCGGCAAAGAGCAGCACATTACGATCACCTCCGGTTCGAATATGTCGGACGATGAGATCGATAAGGCAGTAAAGGAAGCTGCGGAGTACGAGGCACAGGATAAGAAGAAGAAGGAAGCCATCGATACCAGAAATGATGCGGACGCGATGGTATTCCAGACCGAAAAGGCGATGGAAGAGGTCGGCGACAAGATCGATGCGGCTGACAAGTCCGCAGTGGAAGCGGATCTGCAGTCCCTGAAGGATCTGATTGCGCAGACGAATCCGGAGGATATGACGGATTCCCAGATCGCGGATCTGAAGGCAGGCAAGGAGAAGCTGATGGAGAGCGCGCAGAAGCTGTTTGCGAAGGTATACGAGCAGGCAGGCGCGGCAGCCGGTGCAGGCCCGGACATGAGTGGTGCGGCAGGCGCTGGCCCGGATATGGGCGGCCAGAGCAGCCAGCCGGATGACGATGTGGTAGACGGAGATTATCGCGAGGTATAAAAGAGTCTGACGGCAAAGAGATACAGGCAGTGAGTTTCAGGAAACGGCAGCTTACCGTTTCCTGAAAACATATGATGATTTGGGATTGCGCAGCGCCAATGGAAGCGGTGCGCAGTATAGATGTAAAGTACAGAGCAATTTGTGGCATCAGGGGTGCGCCCCCCGTTGAGAATACAGGCTGGTCGGGCAACGACCGTGGGATACCCCTGAGAATCAGGATTAGGAGCTGTTATGAGATAACCTGTGCATATGCAATGTTATTCTGATAGTTCCTTATAGCTGCCTCAGGGGCATTGCCATGATGTGCAGAAAAAACGAACCTGGTTCAATCATGAGGAGTAATGATTATGGCAGAAAATAAACGGGATTATTATGAGGTCCTGGGTGTAGATAAAAGCGCGTCTGACGCGGAGCTGAAAAAGGCGTACCGTGCTCTGGCGAAAAAATATCATCCGGATATGAATCCGGGCGACGCGGAAGCAGAGAAAAAGTTCAAGGAAGCGTCCGAGGCTTACGCGGTTCTGAGCGATCCGGAGAAGCGCCGTCAGTATGACCAGTTCGGTCATGCCGCATTTGAAGGCGGAGCCGGCGGGGGCGGATTTGATTTTGATAATTTTAACTTCGGGGATATGGGCGATATCTTCGGAGATTTGTTTGGGGATTTCTTTGGCGGCGGCAGCCGCAGACGCGGCGGCTCGCAGGGTCCGATGCAGGGGGCGAATGTACGCACCAGCGTCCGTATCACGTTTGAAGAGGCAGTATTCGGCTGCGAAAAAGAGCTTGAGCTGAATCTGAAAGATGAATGCCCTACCTGCCAGGGCACGGGTGCGAAGCCGGGGACCTCTCCGGAGACCTGCTCGAAGTGCGGCGGCAGAGGCCAGGTGGTATTCTCGCAGCAGTCCCTGTTTGGCACGGTGCAGAACGTGCAGACCTGCCCGGAGTGCCACGGCACCGGAAAAATCATCCGGGATAAATGTCCGAACTGCTACGGTACCGGTTATACATCCAGGAAGAAAAAGATCAAGGTCACCATTCCTGCGGGCATTGACAACGGGCAGAGCATCCGTATCCGCGAAAAGGGCGAGCCCGGGAGCAACGGCGGACCGCGCGGCGATCTGCTGGTTGAAGTCATTGTCGGCCGTCACGCGACCTTTACGCGCCAGGATATGAACATCTATTCGGAGGTGCCGATCACCTTTGCGCAGGCGGCACTCGGCGGAGATGTACGCATCAGCACAGTTGACGGCGATATCGTCTATACTGTAAAGCCCGGCACGCAGACTGACACGAAGGTTCGCTTCAAAGGGAAAGGCGTTCCGTCTCTGCGCAACAAAAATCAGCGCGGCGATCATTACGTCACATTGGTTGTAGAAGTGCCTACGAAGCTCAACGAGGCGGCGAAGCAGGCGCTGCGTGAGTTCGATGAGGCGACCGGGGGAAGCCTGAACAAGGCCGGCGAGACACCGAAAAATACGCAGGAGAAAAAGAAAAAAGGCTTCATGGAGAAGCTGAAAGAAACGTTTGAAGAGTAGCAAATTTAATAAAAATATACTTGCATATTCATTATACTGTGCTATAATCGATTGCAAGTAAATAATAGCGAAGTAGGAATCTATGCGTGAAGTGTTCATTGGATGGGGAGTCGCCGTGAAACGAAAAATCCGACCTCCGATGCGTCAATTCCCGGGCGCATCCGGAAGGAAGAGATTTACGATATATTTTCCGCACCCGTTGCTACAATTATGAGACCTCTCATAATGTGGTGGGCATATTATTTATGATGAAAGCAGCCTGTTGTTGAGGTGCCCGGAGCATCTGACGCAGACCGTCTGCAGGGTGGCAAACGGCTCTTGCAGCGATATGTTTTCCGCCTTGCCCGGTATCTGGGAATGCTTGTTCCAGGCTGCCTGGTGCACATTATGGAGGTATTTTTATGCAAAAAAACAAGAAAACGGTATGGGATACCCATACTCTGGTGTTCATGGGACTTCTGGTCGCTATGCACATCGTCCTGACCCGCATTCTGGTGATTGAGCTTGGCTCATACCGGATCACAGTCGGTGTGGTATGCACGATTTTGTCGGGATTATGGTTTGGCCCGCTGGCCGGCGGGCTGTGCGGCATGGTCGCGGATCTGCTTGGCTGTATGCTGAAGGGCTATGCGGTGAATCCGTTTATCACGCTTGCCGCGATGATGTGGGGGATCGTGCCGGCGCTGTTCCGTCCGCTTCTGAATGGTACGAAGAAAAGAAAAGTGCTTTTCGTATGCGTCGGTGTATTTCTGGCATCCGTCTGCTCGACACTGGGGCTCACGACGACCGGACTGGCCGTTTATAATGGAGGAAAATTCGTGGTTAGTTTTATGGCGTTGCTTCCGGGCCGCCTGGTACAGTGGGCGATCATGATGCCGATTTACTGCATCCTCAGCTCGCTTTTGTACTTAAGCCCGCTGACGTCATTTGTTCTGAACTCTTCGAGAGTCGGAGCAGCCGGCCGCGAAGCGAAGGCATAATAAGACATAATATGTTACATAACACCGTCCGATTCCCGACGGTGAGGGAAAAGGGGCCCCGCCTGTGCGGGGCTCATAGTAGAAGAGGACAGATTATGAAGGATTTACAGGAACTGAGAGTGGAGATCGACCGCGTGGACGAGCAGATAGCGCAGCTGTTCGAGCGGAGAATGGAGATCTGCGAGGAGGTTGCCCGCTACAAGATTGCAAATGGGAAAAAGGTCTTTGATAAGGAACGGGAGAGAAGCAAGCTTGATACGCTGGGCTCGATGGCTCATAACGATTTCAACCGCCATGGCATACAGGAGCTTTTTTCTCAGATGATGTCGATGAGCCGG
This sequence comes from Lachnospiraceae bacterium, assembly GCA_021199475.1. Taxonomy (GTDB): domain Bacteria; phylum Bacillota; class Clostridia; order Lachnospirales; family Lachnospiraceae; genus Choladousia. Next base: position 29,795 of record JAJQHZ010000013.1, on the reverse strand, counting down.
AAGCTCCAGTATCAGCTTCTGGAAGAGAATGGTGTGACCGGAAGGCTGCCGTTCATCGAGGTGGATGACATCGACCGGGAAAACATTCGCGTCGTTTACCAGGGAGTGGAAGGCGCGTACAGCCACGCGGCAATGCGGGAATATTTTGGCAAGGATGTCAATTGCTTCCATGTGAGAAAGTTCCGCGATGCGATGGAGGCGATTGCGGAAGGCTCTGCGGATTATGCGGTGCTGCCGATTGAGAATTCGTCGGCGGGGATTGTGGCGGACAATTACGACCTGCTGGTGAATTTTGAAAACTACATCGTGGGGGAGCAGATTGTGAAATGCGAGCATGCACTGCTCGGCCTGCCCGGGACCAGCCTGAAGGACATCAAGCGTGTATACTCCCATCAGCAGGCGCTCTCCCAGTGTGAGGAATATCTGTACCGCCATCCCGAATGGCAGCTGATTCCATTTGACAATACGGCGCGGGCCGCTAAGAAGGTGGCGGAGGATGGCGACCGGACGCAGGCGGCCGTGGGCAGCCGGTTCGCGGCGGAGTATTTCGGTCTGGAGGTGCTCGAGGAAAACATTTATTACAACCAGGCCAATTCGACCCGGTTTATTGTGGTCACGAACCAGCGGATCTTCCGCCGGGACGCGAAGAAAATCAGCATCTGCTTCGAGGTACCGCATTACAGCGGTTCCCTGTACAATATTCTTTCACATATTATTTACAACAATGTGAATATGACGAAGATCGAGTCACGGCCCATCCCCGGGAAGAACTGGGAATACCGATTCTTTGTCGACTTTGACGGCAACCTGATGGACAGTGCCGTCAAGAATGCGCTGCGCGGCATCCGTGAGGAAGCCATCAATATGAAGATTCTGGGCAATTACTGATTGGAAAATATGGAAGATTGATTGATACAGGATAAAAGGGTTCCGCAAAAACGGGACCTTTTTCAGTGGACAAATTCGGGAAAGCGCGGTAAGATGTTAAATAAAAAATAATTCATTTTTCACCATAAATAGAAATACGGTGTACAGGAAAGGATAATTCCGGGGAATGTCCGGGATGGAGTGACGTAAGATGACGGACTTGGACTTAGAGGAACTGATACTGTATCGGAATTTTGAAAACGGACAGATTTTGCAGGATATGAAATGGGTGCTGGGGCACATGGATCAGAAGGAGGAGCAGAAGGAGGTTCGGAAGCGCTTTTTTTCTGCCATGCATGCTCTGACGGATCTGGCGGGCACGTATGGATTTGAGGGAAATCTCTGGCATAATTATCTGACTCTTTTGCTGGTGAACCATGAGAATGTGTTCAGCACCTCGTGCGAGATTCGAGGCCTGACGGACGGCAGTCTTCTGACACTTGCGAAGCATGATTTCGCGATTTTTATGAAGCTGTTTGCTCTGGATTTTTCCGGGCTGGAGGAGAAGCTGAATGTCGGATTTTTTGAGGAAATTTTGCATTACCGAAGAGGCGATGTCGAGGGAAGGGTGTTTAACCGGCGCATTCGCGACCGCATCTGTGAGCTGAGTGCACAGCTCGCCGGGGACAGCTTCATGGAACCGGGTTTGAATGAATCAGGTTCAAGTGGATCGAATTCGGTCTGCCCGGATTTTAAGGGATCCGGCCTTGATGAGGGAGGCCGGGCTGGATGGAATTCCGATGAGTGGAAATCGAATGACTCGCATTCCAATGGATGGAATTCTACTGGACGGAGTTCTGCCGGGGTGGAGCAGTTCACCGCACACATGATTCGCTTTTATCAGGAGTTCGGTGTCGGGAAATTCGGGCTGCACAAGGCGTTCCGCGTTGCGCATGACGACAGGGGCGTGCAGATTCTTCCGATTACGAATATCGCTCATGTGAAGCTGGATGACCTGGTTGGCTATGAGATTCAGAAGAAAAAGCTGATTGACAATACAGAGGCGTTCGTTCAGGGGAAGACGGCGAACAATTGTCTGCTTTTTGGCGACGCCGGCACCGGAAAATCCTCGAGCATCAAGGGAATCCTGAACCAGTACTATGACCGCGGGCTGCGCATGATTGAGATTTATAAGCACCAGTTCAAGGATTTGAACGCGGTCATCGAGCAGGTTAAAAACCGTAATTACAAGTTTATTATTTATATGGATGATCTTTCCTTTGAGGAGTTTGAGATTGAATACAAATACCTGAAGGCGGTGATTGAGGGCGGCCTTGAGCGGAAACCGGAAAATGTGCTGATTTACGCGACATCGAACCGCCGTCACCTGATCCGCGAGCAGTTTGGAGACAATATGGAGGGCGACATCGGCAAACCGGCCGAAATTCACGCGACGCACGGGGGCGACCTGCACGTCTCGGATACGGTGCAGGAGAAGCTTTCGCTCTCGTCGAGGTTCGGCGTCACAATCTATTTCGGATCGCCGGATAAAAAGCAGTTCCAGAATATCGTGCGCACTCTGGCTGCGCGTTACGGCATTACGATGCCCGAGGAGGAGCTGCTTCTGGAAGCGAATAAGTGGGAGCTTGCACATGGCGGCCTGTCGGGGAGAACGGCTACTCAGTTCATAGACTACATTGCTGCTATGCAGTAGCAGGAAGACAGACATGGACAGATTTATCAGTTAAGGGAGGCTTTTATGGCGGTGAAAACATTCGCGGCGGTGAGCATTGGCTCGGCCGTGACGGAAATGAAGATTTTCGAGTTTACCCAGAGGAGGGTTATGCGGGAGGTGGAGTGTGTTTCCACCCGGATCAACCTCGGCCTGGATGTGTACGAGCAGGGCAGAATCAGCCGGGAGCATGTGGATGAGCTTTGCGCGGTGCTGAATGATTTTAAGTGCACGATGTCCGGCTATAAGGTGGCGGCTTACCGGGTCTTTGCGACGAGCGCGTTCCGGGAGTCGCGGAACAAACGGTTCCTCTGCGATTATATTGAGAAGCAGACCGGACTGGATATTGACGTGTTTACGAATGCGGAGCAGCGGTTTGTGGATTATCAGGCGATTGCCTCCGTGTCGGCGGAGTTTGAGCGGATCATCGCGAATGCGACTGCGATTGTGGATTTGAGCGGCAGCAGTACGCAGATTTCCCTGTTTGATAAGGATAAGCTGATTACGACGCAGAATATCCGGGTCGGTAATATTACGACGCGCGAGAATCTTCTGCCTCTGGCAAAAAATGGCGAGCATTTTGAGAAACTGGTCCGGGAGCTGATGGATTACGAATTATCCGGATTTACCAAGATTTATCAGAAGGACCGGAAAATCCGCAACCTGATTGTGCTGGGCGGCGGTCTGAATGAGATGTTTTCCATGAGAGACCGCGAGGAGCTGGCTGAGCTGCTGCAAAAAAGGGAGCAGAGCGGAAGAAGCCCGGAGGAGCTGCTGAAGGAATTTGCGGAAAGCAAAAGGGATTCCATGCCGGGCGCGGAGCTTCGGAAGGACAAAGCGGCAGAAAATAATCCGGCAAAGACCGGAGCCTCGAAGAAAGGCGCCGCAGAGGAAAAAGCGGAACTGGGGAAGAAGGCCTCCGCAGAAGGAAAGGAGGCAGGATCGGGGAAAACTTCTGCAGAAGGGAAAAAGATTCCGTCGCTGACCAGGGAACAGTTTGAGCTGGTCTATGCTGACTTAATCATGCACACATCGGACGAGATCGCGAAGAAGTACGAGCTGCCGTCTGACATGACCGATGCGATCATTCCGTCGGCGGTGATTTGCCGCAGCCTGATTGAGAGCTTTGGCGTGGATGTGGTGTGGATGCCGGGATTTTCCTTAAATGATGGTGTCGCCTATGATTACGGTGTGCGGATGGGGCTGATCACCCGCCGTCACAGCTTTGACGAGGATATTCTCGCTGCGGCGCGCAGCATTTCGAAGCGCTATAAGACCGGCCAGGCGCATATCCGGAATATCGGGGATATCGCGGTGGAGATTTTTGATCACATGAAAAAAGTACACGGCCTCGGAGCGCACGAGCGGCTTCTGCTGCAGATTGCGGTGATTCTGCACAGCTGCGGGAAGTTTATCAGCCTGACAGACGTCTCGGACTGCGCGTACAATATCATTCTTGCCACGGAGATCATCGGTCTGTCGCAGGAGGACCGGGCGATCGTGGCCTATACGGTGAAGTACAATACGAGCCGTTTTATCTATTACGATGAGTTGGAGACAAGGACGGATCTCGATGAGAAGGAATATATGACGGTGGCGAAGCTGACGGCAATCCTGCGCATCGCGAATTCGCTGGACCGCACGCACAAACAGAAATGCAGCAATGTGACGGTGACGCTGAAGGAGCATGAACTGAAAATTGCCGTGGCGAGTCAGGAGGACCTGACGCTGGAGCGGGGCGCGTTTGAGGAAAAGGTGGACTTTTTCGAGGAAGTGTTCAATGTGCGGCCGGTGCTGAAGCAGAAGAAGACGTTTTGACGGGATTTTTGTGCGGACGGAAATAATGGAACGAATTTGTGTACAGCCGGGTTTACAGGTAAATCAGGTAGATTGAGGATATTTGGCTATCAGGAGTTAGGCAAGGAGAGAGGTGCGGGAAATGGCAGGTACGGTGTTTGACAAACCGGAGTATTTTACAAACAGGGAGAGCAGCTGGCTGAAATTTAATGCGCGTGTGCTGGGCGAGGCGCGGGATAAGGAAAATCCGCCGATGGAGCGGCTGAAATTCTTGAGCATCACTGCGTCGAATCTGGATGAGTTTTTCATGATCCGTGTGGCGTCGCTCAAGGATATGGTACACGCGAAATATACAAAAAAGGACATCTCCGGGATGACGGCGCAGGAGCAGCTGGACATGATCTCGAAAGAAGCGCATGAGCTGGTGAAGCAGCAGTATTCGACCTACAACCGGTCTCTGCTGCCGCTGATGAAGCAGTGCTCACTGGAGGTCGTGACGGAGCATGAGAAACTGACGAAGAAGCAGGCGGAGGCGGCGGACCGCTATTTTGAGGAAAATGTCTATCCGGTGCTGACGCCGATGGCGATGGATTCGTCGCGCCCGTTTCCGCTGATTCGGAACAAGGCGCTTAATATTGGTGCGCTGATTTCCAGAAAGGATGAGAAGGGGCAGAAGTCGAAAACGGAGTTCGCGACGGTGCAGGTGCCTTCCGTGCTGCCGCGGATCGTGCGGCTGCCGGATAATGCGGACGGGACGAAGTGTGTGATTCTGCTTGAGGAGCTGATTGAGCGGAACATCGACCAGCTGTTTTCGAATTATCATGTGGTCTGCGCGCATCCGTACCGGATCATGCGGAATGCGGATCTGACGATTGATGAGGACGACGCGTCCGACCTGCTCAAGGAGATTCAGAAGCAGCTGAAAAAACGCCAGTGGGGCGAGGTCATCCGTCTGGAGATTGAGGACCGCATGGACCCGAAGCTGCTGAAAATACTGAAGCAGGAGCTGGATGTCAAAAGTGATGATATTTACAAAATCAACGGGCCGCTTGACCTGACCTTCCTGATGAAGCTTTATGGGATCGAGGGGCTGGAGGCGTATAAGCAGAAGCCGTGGCAGCCGCAGCCGGTGCCGGGGATGAAGGAGCTGGCCAGACCCTCTCAGGTGCGCTCCGGGGCTGAGGATGCTGATCATTCAGAAAACAATGGCCGCAAGGGCGAGGCGGAGGATATTTTTACGCAGATTCGCAATGGCGATATTTTCCTGCATCATCCGTATATGACCTTTGACCCGGTCGTGCAGTTTGTAAAGCAGGCGGCTGTAGACCCGGATGTGCTTGCCATCAAGCAGACGCTGTACCGCGTCAGCGGAAATTCTCCGATTGTCATTGCACTTGCACAGGCGGCGGAGAATGGCAAGCAGGTGTCTGTGCTCGTGGAGCTGAAGGCGCGTTTTGATGAGGAAAATAATATTAACTGGGCGCAGATGCTTGAAAAAGCGGGCTGCCATGTGATTTACGGTCTGGTCGGATTAAAGACGCACTGCAAAATCACGCTCGTGGTGCGCCGCGAGGAGGATGGCATCCGCCGCTACGTACATCTTGGTACCGGAAACTACAACGATTCGACGGCGAAGCAGTACACAGACTGCGGCATTATGACCTGTCAGGAGGCCATCGGCGAGGACGCGACCGCGGTGTTTAATATGCTTTCCGGCTATTCCGAGCCGAAGCACTGGAATCGTCTGGCGCTCGCACCTATCTGGATGCGCGACCGGTTCCTGTACCTGATCCGCCGGGAGGCGCAGCACGCGAGGAACGGGCTGCCGGCCAGAATCATCGCGAAGATGAATTCCCTTTGCGACAAGGAGGTTATCGAGGCGCTCTATGAGGCGTCAGCGGCTGGCGTGCAGATTGATCTGATCGTGCGCGGCATCTGCTGCCTGAAGACCGGCATTCCGGGCGTCAGCGAGACCATTCATGTCCGCTCGATCGTCGGCACCTTCCTCGAGCATGCACGTATTTGCTACTTCCTGAATGACGAGGACGAGGAATTTTATATGGAGAGCGCGGACTGGATGCCGCGCAACCTGGATAAGCGCGTTGAGATTCTGTTCCCGGTCGAAGACCCGGCCATCCGTGAGAAGGTTCGCCATATCCTGCAGGTTCAGCTTGACGACAATGTAAAGGCGCAGGTGCTGCAGCCGGACGGCCATTATGAGCGGATTGACCGGCGCGGCAAGGAACTGATCTGTGCGCAGGAGACCTTCTGCGAGGAAGCCCTGCGTGCGGCGCAGGAGGCCAAAAAGGCGAATGAGGAAGCAAACGATCCGGTAAAGACACGGCGGTTCGTGCCCGCGCAGCCGGAGGAAGAGTAAATAGTAAAGCACTCTCAATCGATAACGGCAGTACAGCTGCCGGTGTGTATCCGTTCAGATGGATTTGGATGGAGGAAGAATTGAGGAGAAGAGTATCGCCGGTCGACAGCGGAAGTAAAGATATAGAAGTGTAGCTGTCTGGTTAGAGAAGGCGTAGAGGAGTCTTTATGTTGTACAGAGAAAAAACAGATACGGTCCGCATCGGCGACCGGGTGATTGGCGGCGGTCATCCGATTCTGATTCAGTCGATGACAAATACGAAGACGGAGGATGTGGCGGCGACCGTCACGCAGATTCAGGCGCTGACAGCGGCCGGCTGCGACATCATTCGCTGTGCCGTGCCGACGATGGAGGCGGCGTCCGCACTTTCGGAGATTAAAAAGCAGATTTCGATTCCGCTTGTGGCGGACATTCATTTCGATTACCGGCTGGCAATCGCCGCGATTGAGGCGGGGGCGGATAAAATCCGGATCAACCCGGGCAACATCGGCGATACCGACCGTGTCCGCGCGGTGGTCTCTGCCGCGAAGGAGCGTGGTACTCCGATCCGTGTCGGGGTGAACAGCGGCTCGCTGGAAAAAGAGATTGTCGAGCGGGACGGCGGCGTGACCCCGGAGGGAATCGTGGAGAGCGCCCTGCGCCAGACGGCCGTGATTGAGGATATGGGCTATGACAATCTGGTCATCAGCATTAAGGCTTCCGATGTGATGTTCTGTGTGCAGGCGCATCGCCTGCTGGTGCAGAAAACCCGGCATCCGCTGCATGTAGGAATCACAGAGGCGGGTACTTTGTATTCCGGAAACATCAAATCCTCCGTAGGTCTGGGGATTATTTTGTCGGAGGGAATCGGCGATACCATCCGCGTATCGCTCACCGGTGACCCGCTCGAAGAGGTGCGGACCGCGAAGCTGATCCTGCGGACACTTGGCCTTCGAAAGGGCGGGATCGAGGTGGTCTCCTGCCCGACCTGTGGACGCACACAGATTGATCTGATCGGTCTGGCCAATCAGGTGGAAAAAATGGTAGAGGAGTTTCCGCTTGACATCAAGGTCGCTGTGATGGGCTGTGTTGTGAACGGCCCGGGTGAGGCGAAGGAAGCGGACATCGGAATTGCCGGTGGCAAGGGTGTCGGACTGCTGATTAAGAAAGGCGAGGTCGTCCGGAAATTGCCGGAGGCGGAGCTGCTTTCCGTGCTGCGGGAAGAGCTGGAGCACTGGGAAGCGTAAGACACAGGAGGCAGTTTGCATGGGCAAGTCGTTTTCAGAGGTGTTTCCGTCGCTGGAGGTGAATGAACCTCTTGCGGGGCTTTTGGAATATGTGACGGTGGACCGCGTGACGATGAATCGTCGGCGCGATCTTATGCATGTCTATATTGCGAGCGACCGGCTTATTTTCAAAAAGAATGTGGTGGCGCTGGAGGACGCGATTAAGAAGCAGTTGTTTCCGGAAGGCTATCTGACGGTGAAGCTGATTGAGAAATTTCATCTTTCGAAGCAGTATACGCCGAAAAAGCTCATGCCGCTGTACGAGGAGAGCATCAATCTGGAACTGAAGTCGTATAACGCGCTGCTGTACAGTCTGTTTCATCAGGCGAAAAAAGAGTTCTCAGATGAGAATACGATGCAGCTTCTGATTCCGGATTCGGTCGTGGCGGACGGCAAAGAAAGGGAACTGCTGGAAATTCTGGAAAAGATTTTCTGCGAGCGCTGCGGGATGGATTTTCATGTGAGTGCAAAGCGCACGGAGCCGGTCAAAAACCGCAAGCGGGAGCAGGCGGACCTCGAGCTGGAGCAGGAGGTCGCGGCAATTTCACGAAACTATGCGCGGGCGAGCCAGAATGGAACTGGTGCGGATGGCGATGGCGGCGCAGCCGGGGGCGGAAACGCAGCAGAGATACATACGGGTGCTTTTGGCGCGAAACAGCAGAATGCATCGGGAGGAGGCGGAACTGCCGGAAGGGATGGCGGATCCTATGGGAACGCGGCGGCTGCGCCGGAAAATGGTTCCGGGGGATACGGGAATGTCGGCGATCCGTTGGCAGGTATCGGAAATGCGAACGTTTCACAAACCGGATTATCTCAGAACGCAGCGAAAGAATCAGCGAGCGGCGCTGCCGGGAAAAACGGAAATTCCGGAAATGGGGGCCAGTCCGGCCGATTTGGCTCGGATAGCAAATCAGGGCGAAAGGACGGATTCCAGAAGCGTCGTTCGTTTTCGAGAGATTACTCGAACAGCTACCGGCGTTCAGACAATCCGGATGTGCTCTACGGCAGGGATTTTGAGGGCGAGCCGGTCGCGATTGAGACGATTACCGGGGAGATTGGCAATGTGATCCTGCGCGGCCAGGTGTTGTCGGTGGAGCAGCGGGAACTTCGAATTGAGAAGACACTGTTTATTTTTGCTATTACAGATTTTACAGACACCATCGTAGTAAAAATGTTTCTGAAACCGGAGCAGGTCGAGGAGGTTGCCGCCGCAGTGAAGCCCAAGGCGTTCCTGCTGGTCAATGGCGTGACGACGATTGACCGGTTTGACAGCCAGCTGACGCTCGGAAATGTGCAAGGCATTAAAAAATGTGCGGATTTTCGCGTAAAACGTGAGGATACGGCCGCCGTCAAGCGTGTGGAGCTCCACTGCCATACGAAGATGAGCGACATGGACGGCGTCTCGGATGTGAAGGATATCCTCGCACGGGCGATGAGCTGGGGGCATCAGGCGCTCGCCATCACGGATCATGGGGCGGTGCAGGCGTTTCCGGATGCGAACCACGCGGTGCCTCCGGACAGTGAGTTCAAGGTGATTTACGGCATGGAGGCCTACATCGTTGACGACCTTAAAGAGATTGCCGTGAATGAAAAGGGACAGAGCCTGGACGCGGATTTTGTGGTGTTCGACCTGGAGACGACCGGGTTTTCGCCGCAGAACAACCGCATCATCGAGATAGGCGCGGTCAAGGTACAGAATGGGAAAATTACGGATAAATTCAGCACCTTTGTCAACCCGGAGGTGCCGATTCCGTTCCGTATCGAGGAGCTGACCAGCATCAATGACAATATGGTGATGGACGCGCCGACGATCGAGACGATCCTTCCGGAGTTTATGGCATTTTGCGAGGGATGCGTGATGGTGGCGCACAATGCCTCGTTTGATATGAGCTTTATCGAGGAGAATTGCCGCAGACTGTCGATTCCCTGTGATCGGACAGCGGTGGATACCGTCGCGATGGCGCGCGTTTTGCTCCCGGCACTGAACCGGTTCAAGCTGGATACGGTAGCCAAGGCAGTCGGAGTCCCTCTGGGACATCACCACCGTGCGGTGGACGATGCCGGATGCACGGCAGAGATTTTTGAGAAGTTTCTGGTCATGCTGAAAAGGCAGGAGATCACGACGCTCGCGCAGCTGAACGCGCTCGGCCGCTCTTCGAAGGACCAGATTAAAAAGCTGCCGACCTATCATGCCATCATTCTGGCAACGAACGAGGTGGGCCGGACGAATCTCTACCGGCTGGTGTCCTGGTCACACATTGATTATTACAACCGGCGGCCGCGCGTGCCGAAAAGTGTCCTTGCGCAGTACCGCGAGGGGCTGCTGCTCGGCTCTGCCTGCGAGGCGGGCGAGCTGTTCCGGGCGCTTGTGCGGGGAGCTTCCGCGCCGGAGATCAAGCGTCTGGTGGATTTTTATGATTACCTGGAAATCCAGCCGATTGGCAACAATCTGTTCATGACGCGCGAGGATTATGAGGACCGCAAGACGGAGGAAGAGCTCCGGGAATATAACCGGGAGATCGTAAAGCTGGGCGAGCAGTACCACAAGCCAGTCGTGGCGACCTGCGACGTGCATTTTCTCGACCCGCAGGATGAGATTTACCGGCGCATCATCATGGGAAGCCGCGGGTTTGCGGACGCGGACGAGCAGGCGCCGCTCTATTTGCGCACGACTGGGGAAATGCTGGAGGAATTTGCATATCTGGGTGAGGAAAAGGCGTATGAGGTCGTGGTGACCAATACGAATAAAATCGCCGATATGTGCGAGCGGATTGCCCCGGTGCGGCCGGATAAATGTCCGCCGGTCATTGAAAATTCAGATCAGATCCTTCGAAACCTCTGCTATGAAAAGGCACATGAGATTTATGGAGAAACGCTGCCGGAGATCGTGGAGGAACGGCTGGAGCGGGAGCTGAATTCAATCATTTCCAACGGTTTCGCCGTCATGTACATTATCGCACAGAAGCTGGTGTGGAAGTCCAACGCGGACGGCTATCTGGTCGGCTCGCGCGGGTCGGTCGGCTCATCGTTTGTCGCGACGATGTCGGGAATCACGGAAGTGAATCCGCTCAGTCCGCACTACATCTGTCCGAACTGTCACTACAGCGATTTTGACTCAGAGGACGTAAAAAAATATGCCGGAATGGCCGGCTGCGACATGCCGGACAAGCTCTGTCCGAACTGCGGCACAAAGCTGCGCAAGGAAGGGTTTGATATTCCGTTTGAGACCTTTCTGGGGTTCAAGGGAAATAAAGAGCCGGATATCGATCTGAATTTTTCGGGTGAGTACCAGAGCAAGGCGCACAAGTACACGGAAGTAATTTTTGGCGCGGGGCAGACCTTCCGCGCCGGGACAATCGGCACACTGGCCGATAAGACCGCATTTGGGTATGTGAAAAATTATTATGAGGACCGCAGCATCCATAAGCGAAACTGCGAGATCGACCGCATTGTGCAGGGCTGTGTCGGGGTGCGGCGGACGACCGGCCAGCATCCGGGCGGCATCATTGTTTTGCCCATCGGAGACGAGATCTACTCGTTTACGCCGGTACAGCACCCCGCAAATGATATGACGACCGACATTGTTACGACCCATTTTGATTATCACTCGATCGATCACAACCTGCTGAAGCTTGATATTCTCGGACACGATGATCCGACGATGATCCGTATGCTGCAGGATCTGACCGGCCTGGACCCGAAGGAGATTCCGCTGGACGACCCGGGCGTCATGTCGCTGTTTACGAGTACAGAGGCGCTGGGCATTACGCCGGACGACATCGGCGGTGTGCCGCTGGGTTCACTGGGAATCCCTGAATTTGGCACGGAATTCGCGATGCAGATGCTGATTGACACGAAGCCGACGCACTTTTCCGATCTGGTGCGGATCGCCGGCCTGGCGCACGGCACGGACGTATGGCTCGGCAACGCACAGACCCTGATTCAGGAAGGGAAGGCGACGATTTCCACGGCCATCTGTACACGTGATGATATTATGATTTACCTGATCGGAAAAGGGCTCGACAGCGAGCTGTCCTTTACCATTATGGAGAGTGTCCGCAAGGGCAAGGGCCTGAAGCCGGAGTGGGAGACCGAAATGATCGCCCACGGCGTGCCGGACTGGTACATCTGGTCCTGCAAGAAAATCAAATACATGTTCCCGAAAGCGCACGCGGCGGCGTATGTGATGATGGCGTGGCGCATCGCCTACTGCAAGATCAACTATCCGCAGGCATATTATGCGGCGTATTTCAGTATCCGCGCGTCGGGCTTTGACTACGAGCTCATGTGCCAGGGGAAGGAGCGGCTGCTCTATCACATGGCGGATTTTGAAAAGCGCTCGGATACGCTGAGCAAAAAGGAGCAGGATACCTACAAGGATATGAAGAGTGTGTTGGAGATGTACGCGCGCGGCCTGAATTTTGTACCGATCGATATTTACAAGGCGCAGGCGACCCGCTTCCAGATCGTCGGCAATGACATCATGCCATCCTTAAGCTCCATCTCTGGCCTCGGCGAGAAGGCGGCGGCCTCCATCGTGGATGCCTGCAAGGACGGACCGTTCCTTTCGAAGGATGATTTCATGACACGGGCGAAGGTGGGCAAGACAATGACGGACCTGCTGGTGGACCTGCGGATCCTGGACGGGCTGCCCGAGACGAACCAGCTGTCGATTTTTGATATGGTGTCGTGATGTTAAAAAGCACCGGTGTCGGCACAGGCGATTTACAGTTCATGAGATGAAAGGTACACGGTATGAATGTTGTCGCAGGATAAAAATAGATAGAATATATTTTGCTAAGGACGATAGCTTTTGCTATATTATGTTTTCAGTGTATGGAGTAGTAAGAGTATGCTTGATATATTTTACCCGGATGAATATTTAAATTCGGCGTATGATGTCGACTATGCTGACTTTTATCGGCAGGGGTATCGGGGGATTATTTTTGATATTGATAATACGCTGGTGCCGCATGGCGCTCCGGCGGATGCGCGGGCGCGGTCTCTGTTTTCGTATCTGGACTCGCTGGGGTTTGCGTGCTGCCTGTTGTCGAATAATCAGCGGGAGCGGGTGGAGATGTTTAACCGTGACATTGGTGTGCATTTTGTAGAGGATGCACACAAGCCCTCGCGCAAAGGCTACGAGCGGGCGATGGAAGCGATGGGGACGACGCGTTCGACGACGCTGTTTGTGGGCGATCAGCTGTTTACGGATGTGTACGGGGCCAGACGGACGGGCCTGTATTCGATCCTTACAAAGCCGATTCACCCAAAGGAAGAGATTCAGATTGTGCTGAAACGGCGTCTGGAGAGGGTGGTGCTGTATTTTTACCGAAGACAGCAAAGAAAGCAGCATAAATAAAATAGAAATATAAATAGCTTTTATCTTCACATTTTTCAACGGAAAGGGAAAAGAGGTTATGAGGACGAGAAATTTTTGGAGCGTGTTCCGCGGATTGCTTTTGCTGGGCGTACTGGTTTTAGGAATGGCTTGTGCTTGTCTTCACCCGGTGCGTGTGATGGCATCGGAGGATAGCGCGCAGGCGGAGACGGCAGAGGCTTCCGCGACCGCACAGACGGAGACGACAGAGACGGCTGCCGCGGCAAAATCCGGCAAGGTGAGTACCTGGTATACCGCGAAGTCCGGGAATATCTATTATTATGACGAGAACGGCAAGAAGCTGAAGAGCGGAAAATATGAGATCAATGGGAACTATTATTACTTTGACTCAAAGGGAATTCAGCGGACCGGCTGGCAGAAAATTGGCAGCTCGTACTACTATTTTCGGATTGCGAAGCGCAAGAACGGCTATATGGTGACTTCAAAGACGGTCAATGGTATTACGCTGAAGAAGAATGGAAAAGCGAAGATGACTTCCTACAGCGAACGGAAACTGCCCATTTTGTATAAGGCGAATGTCGTTATGCGTAAGGTTACGAAAAACAGTGATACGAAAAAGCAGAAGCTGAAAAAGGTGTTTGAGTATGCGAAAACCCACTACAAATATTCCTACATTGGCGGGTTTGCAGGAGGAGAAAACTGGGATCTCTATTATGGGGAGCGCAGCTTTGTGAAAGGTACGCTCACTGCGGACTGCCATAATTACGGCGTGATATTTGCTTATCTGGCGAACGCGGTGGGCTATAACGTAAACGCAGTGTCCTCCGGCGGACATGGTTGGGCGGAAATCGGTAATTATGTCTATGACCCAAGCTGGTCCCTGACGGATAAAACGCATAATTATTTTGGCATGCCGTATGGCACGACCGGAACGAATGTGCCAAACTACGCAAGCGCCCGGGTTTATGTGATAACGATATGATAAAAACTCCGGTTAAGCGCGCCATACGATTTCGCCGCCGCAGACGGTGTAATGAATTTTGCCATACAACTGCATCCCGGTGAATGGAGTATTTTCGGATTTGGACTGGTAATTGCCGGCAACAAAGGTATCGTCCGGGTTGAAAATCACAAGGTCTGCAGCGCAGCCCGGGCGGATGGAGCCGTAGTAGCCTGTCCTTTGCCCTTCCGTAATCTGCTTGCCATGACCAGTCGGGCCTTGTCTGGATGCCTTGCCGGATACTGGTTCAGACGATGAGCGATCAGACATTTTTCGATCGGATATTTTTCGTTCGGGCACGTTTCCCGGCGCGGCAGTCGGATCCATTCGATACAGCCTGGCCGGATTCACGGTCATTTTTTCCAGAAGCTGAAGCAGGGTGAGATGACCGGGGCGCACCAGATTGGTGATGCCCAGCCCCAGTGAGGTCTCCAGGCCGATGATGCCGCTCGGAGCATCGAAAAAATAATCACGTTTTTTTTCCTCCGTGCTGTGTGGCGCGTGGTCAGTCGCAATGATGTCGATGGTTCCGTCTTTTAACCCTTCGATAATGGCCTGCCGGTCCGCCTCCGTGCGGAGCGGCGGATTCATTTTCGCATAGGTTCCGAATGTCTGTACCGCATCCTCGGTAAGAGAAAAATGGTGAGGGGTGGCTTCGGCAAAAACGGGCGCGCCAAGTGTCTTCGCCGTGCGCACGAGCGCGACGGAGGCTGCGGAGCTGATGTGCTGGATGTCAATCACCGCGCCGGTGTACCTGGCAAGCATACAGTCACGGGCGACCAGCAGGTCCTCCGCGACCGCAGGGGCGGTCTGGTTGGTTCCGGATTTTTCGATAAAAGCAGGGTCCTCTTCATGGAAAGAGAGAGGAAGCCCGAGTGCGTCTGCACGGCGCATGGCGGATGCTGTCAGCTTCGCGTCTGTCAGGGGGATGCCGTCGTCGGTAAAGCCACAGGCACCAAGGGACGCAAGTGTTTCAAAATCGGTGAGCTCGGTCCCGTGAAGCCCTTTTGTGACGGCGGCCGTAAAACGGATCCGAACGGATTCTGATTCCGCGCGATGAAGCAGATCACAGAGGGTATCGGGATTGTCCACAGGCGGTTTAGTATTGGCCATACAGAAAACGGTTGTAAAGCCTCCGGCTGCCGCCGCGCGCGCACCCGTGTGCAGATCCTCTTTCCATGTATATCCCGGGTCGCGGAAATGCACATGTACATCGACAAGACCGGGAGCGACGACGCAGGACGATGCGTCAATGACTTCCTCCTTTTCGTTTTCAACAGAAAAAGAGCCGTATGCGCCGATTTCAGTGATCCTTCCGTCTGCAATTCTTAAATCTGCCTGATATTGCTCTCCGGTTCCGGGGGAGAGGATAGTTCCGTTTTTTATAATCATAATGAACTCCATTTCTTGTCTGCATAGTTCTGTAAAGAATTATAGTTCTGCAACGAATTTAACCTGCGTTCCATGACCTTTTACCGCAATTCACGGATAGATCAGAGCAGGCGCAGATCGTATAATGTCGGTTTGTTTTCCGCTTTGGAATGATTATAAATGACACGGTATGGTTTCGCAACTGAAAAATTTACAGGTATATTGTCTCGAACCGCTTTGGAACGGCAGAAGTGATCCGGTCTGACAGGGAAAATGAAGAAAATCATCAAAAATTCTTAAGAAAAAAAGCGAAATTAAAAAAGATATTGTGTTTTTCGGGCCATTTTACTATAATGCGTATAGAGGCAATTATGCATTTCGTGAAAGAGAGCTGCGCCATTTGAAAGTGCAATTTGTGCAAGGCGCGGCCTGTGTCCAATCATTTGTACCAAAGGATGGACAATATGAATAAGGAGGATGAGGTATGAAGAAAGAGGCTGGCGGCAGAGTCTGTACAGCGATGCTCTGTATGTTTTTGGCAATCATGCTGTCATTTTCAATGAAAAGCATGGTATTTGCGGCGGAAGCAACCGTGGCGGAACAGACAGAAGCGTCTCTGAATGGCTGGGTGACGAATGGGAGCGGGAAGACCTTTTACTACATAGACGGTGTCAAAGTCACCGGCCTGAAGACGATTGATTCGAAGACCTACTATTTCAATCCGTCTAACGGGGCGATGGTCACGCAGAAGTGGGTGACTTTTAAAAAGGGGAAATCCTGGTTTAATAAAAAAGGCGAGCGGGTTATCGGCCTTCAGAAGATTAAGAAAAAATATTATTATTTTAACAAAAACGGAATTCTGAAGACCGGTACGAAGAAGGACGGAAAGAATACCTATTATGCGGACAGTAAGGGTGTGCTGTACGCGTGGAAAATCGGAAGCAAATACTATAAATCGAATGGAAAACGGATGAGCGCTGTAGATAAGAAGGAATTTAAGACATACCTGCGCGCGAAATCCATCGTGGATGATATTACGACCTCGAAGATGAGCAAGGCGCAGAAGCTGAAGGTGTGCTTTGACTGGGTCATGTCCAAGAATTATGCGTTTATGACGACGGGCATTAATTATCCGGGCTGGACCGCGGATTATGCGAACGATCATTTCCTTTATGGAAAGGGGACCTGCCATGCGGATGCCTGTGCCCTCGCATATCTGGCAAAGGCCATCGGGTATGACGAGGTATATGCCTGCACGGACAGCGCGAAGACTGGCGCGCACGGGTGGTGTGAGATTAACGGTAAAGTCTATGACCCGCTGTTTGCTCAGGCGAAGAATTATTCGAAATACTATGCGGCAAATTACAGCACGTATTATATACAGACCCCGGTTCTTCATGAAAAGATTCTGAGCTGGATCTAGGACCGTATCGTAAGAACTTGTGCGGAGTGCACATGAATTTATGCTATGGGCTGTCAGAGCAGGAGCAAAAGGAAGCTCACAGTCACACCGGATATCAGGCTGAAAAACTTCAGCTAAAATTAAATCATAATCCAAGGAGGATTCCACCATGAAAAAAATGTTACAAAAACTGTTCCTGTTTGCCCTTTGCCTGACACTGGCTCTGAGTCCGGCTGTCTCGAATGTCGTCGGGGGAACGACTATTACGGCACAGGCGGCGACCAAAAGCGGTTTGGTGAAGAAAAACGGGAAGTACTATTATTACAAGAACGGGAAGAAGGTTACAAATACCTGGAAGACCGTCACCACGACGTCCAAAAGCGGCAAAAAGACGAAGAATAAGTATTACTTCGGTTCCAACGGCGTTGCTGTGATGGCGAAGTCGACAACCAACGCCACTTACAATATCAAGCTGAAAACGATTAAGGGAAAGAAATATGGGTTTGATACGAAGGCACGTCTCGTGAGCGGGATTTATGTGAATGAGAACAACCTGAAGTTTTATTATTTCAATTCGAAGGGTGTGTACAATGCGGCAAAGTCGAAGACACTGCGCGCGGCTGCCACAGAGGGCGCGGATCTGGCCGTGCTGGAGAGCCTGCTCGAGTCTATGATCGGAGAGCGGGGATCCAGGACGGAGTCGACCAGCTGCCTGCCGGTCGGCGACTCAGACACCATGTATATTTTCATTACATTGGAGTACGAACATTTTACAGTCTGCGGGCTGCGCGAGCCGGACAGCACGGTAGAGACGGTCTATTATGTATATCCGAATTAATGACGGGATGTAAAAGCAAAAACGTTATAACACAAAAATGAAAATGCAAAAGTGCAAAAATGCAAAAATGCAAAATGCAAAAATGCAGGGAGGTCTGCGGTTTCATAGCTTTTTGCTGCCCGGATCGCGATACGATACCAGGAGTGAAAGGTCGGGATAACGGTCGGCAGCAGAAGCATTTGGGAAGAATCCGGGTGAAAGAAGGATGGAGGATGGCATGAAACGGTTGAAAAATTTATGTTTGCTGACACTTGCAATTTTACTGGTATCATTTGGCGCCGCCGGGATGGTTACGTTTGCGGCATCGGATACGAGCTCTTCTTCGACACAGAATGGTCTGGTCGAGGAGAATGGCAAGCTGTATTATTATAAGAATGGAAAGCTGGTAACAGATAAGCTCGGCATCAAGATCGGAAAGAGTTATTATAAAATCTCGAAAAAGGGCGTCTGCAAAAAGGTCAGCGAGGCAGCCGGCCGGGCGGGGGTTCAGCTTGAGAAGATCGGCCGCGCGAGCTCAAATAGCAAGACCCTGAAAAAGGCGTTTAAATGGTGTTCAACGAAGATTACCTATAAGACAAACTGCGGTTCCCCGTCCTCCGGGCAGTCGGATGCGGCCTATTACTCCATTTATGGATTTAAAAATAAAAAAGGCGATTGTGTTGTGATGGCCGCGACCTTTTATCAGATGGCGAAGGTCCTTGGCTACAACGCGAAGCTGGTCAGAGGCTATATTGTCTCCGGCTATAATTCCGACGGCAGTCCCATCCTTGCCAGTCATGCGTGGGTGACGATTAAGATCAGCGGAACAACCTATGTGTACGACCCGAACTTCGCTTATGTGCAGCATACGCTCAGCAACAATACGTCGGCACACAGCGGATACAAGATGACGTACACAAAGACCGGTTCGAAAAAGCAGTATGTCTATTATTCGTCGAAAAAGAAGCTGTTAAAATAAAAATGGCGATTCTATTGTTAACTTATCGGGTGAAAACCCGCAAGCGCGTGTCTCCGCTCCGCTTCGGTCGGCTCTAAACGGACATCCACTGGATGTCCAGAGCCCTTCCGATAAATTACATTATGAGAAGAAAACCGCTTCTCATAATCTCCAGAATCTGACGATTCTGTCGTTAACTTATCGGGTGAGAGTACGCAAGCGTCCTCTCCTTCCGATAAGTTACATTATCAGAAGATGTTTTAGAAGAAAATAAGATATAAACAGGAAAGGATGTTTGGTTATGAAAATGAAAGCGGCAAAACGGGCGGGAGGTATTTTGATGGCGGCTCTTCTGGGCGTGTCCGGTATCGCGGGAACCAGTGTGTTTGTTTTAGCGGAGGAGGAGACCGAAGCGGTTACGGAGGAGGAAACCGCCGCGGAGGAAGCTGAGGAAATCACGATCACGGAGTTTGACATTGCTCTGGATACGGAGATAACTCTGACGGTTTCAAATACGACTGGGATTGCGGTGGAAAGCGTTTCTCTGGAAAATGCTTCGGAGAGTACGGAGGAAGAAACGGAAGAAGACACAGAAGAGGATTCAGCTGAGGCCGCATCGCTTCTTTTAGAGATGGAGGATGGCACGACGCATACGTTTGCGGTTGCGGATGTGACTGCGCTGGCGGGGCTTTCTGACATGGAGCTTTCGGAAAATATTGGGTTTCTTTTCCTTTCCGGAACGGAAGCAGGCGGAGACGAGAAATACTATTACGAGGCAGCGGATGAGATTACGCTGGACGAAGCAGTGACCATGTATACGACAGGACAGGTGACGGTTCGTGAGAGCGCGGATGGCTCTTCGGATGCCGTGGGATATGCGGACCGCGGAAGTGAGGTAGAGGTGCTTGGCGGCACGTCCTCCTGGTTCCTGATTTCGCAGGGCGATCTGACGGGCTATGTGGCGGCGCGCTTTCTGACAACGGATGAGTCTGAGGCACAGTCAGCAGTGGCAGAAGAAGAAAATGCACGGGCAGCAGCCGCCGCGGCAGCGGCAGCAGCGGCGGCCGCACAGAGCAGCAGTTCCAGTTCCCAGTCAGGGTCATCCTCATCGGATGACGCATGTCTCACCGGAGGGGTTTTAAACTAGAAGACTATGTCACTCGTATCGAATACTTTTCTTATATTTGCGGGAGCAAGTGTAGTCGTATACTATCTGGCTCCCGCCAGATTTCGCTGGATAGTATTACTGGCGTTCAGCTATATCTACTACCTGACCAGCGGAGTGCGGCTGGTTGGATTTCTTTTGTTTTCTACCATTGTGACTTTTGCTGCAGGAAGAATCATCGGATACCTGTATGAAAAAGGGCGCCAGCCAAAGCAGGTTCGGTGGATTCTGATTCTGGCTCTGCTTTTGAATTTTGCCATGCTGTGTATGACGAAGTACGCAGATACGCTTCTGGATGGAGTGAATGCGCTTTTCAACATGAATCTGCGCGGGATGGATCTGGCACTCCCACTGGGAATTTCCTTTTATACATTTCAGTCCTCCGGGTATCTTCTGGATGTTTACCTGAAACGAGTTCATGCGGAAAAGAGGCCACTGCACTATGCCTTGTTTGTCTCGTTTTTTCCGCAACTTATGCAGGGACCGATCGGACGCTACAGCCGGCTGGCCAATCAGCTTTTTGAGCCTCACACCCTGAAACGGGAGAATATCATCCGGGGAGCACAGCGTATGCTGTGGGGATTCTTCAAAAAGATGGTGATTTCCGACTGGGCAATGGTGTTTGTGGATGCGATTTTTGAGGCTCCGGAACAGTATCGGGGTCTGGCGTTTTTTGGCGCACTGTTATACCTGATTCAGCTATATACCGATTTTTCCGGTGCCATGGATATTGTGATCGGCCTTGCACAGATGTTTGGAATTACACTGGACGAGAATTTTCAGAGACCGCTTTTTGCGACCTCTGTGGCCGATTTCTGGCACCGCTGGCACATTACGCTCGGGACATGGATGAAGGACTACCTGTTCTTTCCGGTAACACTTTCAAGATGGATGTCAAAGATTTCCTCGTGGTCCAGGAAACGGTTTGGGAAGCAGACGGGCAGGATGGTTCCGATTGCCATAGCAGATATGATTGTATTTCTGGCGGTAGGTGTCTGGCATGGCGCAGAGGCAAAGTTTGTTTTCTTTGGCTTTTACAATGGCCTGATCATTGCGGTCAGCGAGCTGCTGGGGGTTCAGTACCGAAAGTGGAAGGGGGCGCTGCATATTACCGGAAGGGAGCCCTGGTATCATGGATTTATGATTGCGCGCACCCTGCTTATCACAATCAGCCGTATGTTTTTTAATCGTGCGGATACCATTGGACAGGCGTTCCAGATGATTCGATACTCGCTTACCAGCTTCCGGCCGGGACTTCTGCTGACAATACCGGCGGGGAGAGACGGACTGTCTTTTACGCCGTATGCGCTTGTGATTCTTGTGTGCGGATGCATGGTATTGTTTACAGTTGAGGTTTTGCAGGAGCGGGGTGTGAAAATCAGAGAATCTCTGGCGAAGCTTCCGCTTCCGGCTACAGCTGCAGTTTATTTTGCGTTACTGCTGGCCATCGGGTTATTTGGCTCAACAGCCGCTACGAAAGGTTTTATCTATGCTCAGTTTTGAAGAAAATCAGAAGAAAACCGGGAGCGGGGGGACGCAGGAGGCTGCTGTGACGAAGCTTCCCCGGGATTCAGAGACGAAAGAGAATCAGGCGGCCGGGCGTCGCCTGACATGGTGGAAAATCCTGCTTACCGCAGCGGTCTTTGTGCTGCTTTTGTGCGGGTTGGATCTTGCCCTGTATCCCTGTACATTTATGCGCAATGACATCCATGCGATCAGTACCACACAGTACGACGATATTATCGTAGGAACCTCTCACGGAAAGATGGGAATTGACCCGGATTCGATGGAGGGGATTACCGGGAGAAGTGCGCACAATGCCTGTGTCGGAGGAGAGTATGCGATTGATGTTTACTATATGACACGCCTGGCGATAGAGAAGCAGAATCCAACAAGAATTATCTATGAGGTTTCACCGGGTTATATCGTGACGGAAAAGGAAGAGGGAAATAATTATCTTCTGTTTTACCATGAGTTTCCGCTGTCGCTGGCCAAAGTTGAGTACTTTTTTGACGCCATTGCGGAAACGAATTTCCGCACGCTGCTGTTTCCGTGGTATGAGTATTCGCTCTCTTATGAACTGCCCATGGTCGCTGAGACGCTGACGCGCAAGCTTACGGGTGATTACAGTGTGGAAAGCCTGAAGAGCGATTCGCAGGAATACCATGAGAGCGGATTTATTGAGCGCTATCCGGTGGATACTTCCACGCTCCAGCTTAGCGAGGACACGGCAGTCTTCACCGAATCCGCGGTGGTGGATGAGAATATGGAATATATTGAAAAAACCATTGATCTCTGTGCGGAGAATGAGATTGAGTTTGTAGCGGTGATTACACCGATTCCGGCGGCAGCTCTTGGTACCTGGTGGGATAATTATATGGAAGCGTATGATTATCTGGAATCGTTTTTTGCAGAAAAAGGAGTCGCCTGCCTGAACTTCAATACAGATTATTATTTTGAGTTTTCTCATGAAATTGAGGATTATACGGATTATGACGGCCATATGAATGGGGATGCGGCCAGAGAGTTTTCTAAAGTGCTGGCAAACCTTTTGTAGGAAGGCAAAGCCGGCATACTATATAGCTGCTTTTTAATCAGGCGCCTGCTTTAGCAGGGAAATACAATTACATTCAGAAAGGAAAAGAAAAAATGGAACAGAAGGTTTTAGCGGTACTGAATGAGGAATTTCCGTGGATTGATTTTGAATCCTCTAATGCGCTCTGGGATGACAAAATCCTGGATTCGGTGACACTGATCGGCATTATCGAGACCCTGAATTCAGAGTTCGATATTGTGATTACGTATGTGGATATCATCGAAGATAATTTCAATTCCATTGCTGGTATGGCTCGGCTGGTCAGTCGTCTGCTGGAAGAAAAGAAATAAAGGGACGAGGGGAAATATGCGCCAGTTTGAATAGCGGGAGGTGTCAGTATGAAACGCAATAACAGGATGATATTTGTGGCAGGAGGTCCGCTTCTGTTTTTGATTTGCTGTGTATGCCTTCCGGCATCCGTGTTCCCCGCACTGGCGGAGCGGGCAGCCATCGGGACGGTCGTATGGATGGCGTTCTGGTGGGTTACTTCCGCGGTTGATTATGCGGTCACAGCGTTTCTGCCGATTGCAGTCAATGCCATCATACCGATGTGCACCATGTCGAGTGTCATTGCGAATTATGCATCGGAGACCATTCTTCTTTTGCTTGGCGCGTCGATCCTGACAGTTTCGTGGGAAGAGACCGGGCTGGATAAGCGGATTGCAGCCGGTTTTCTGGGCTTTGTGGGAGATAATTTCCGGGCGCAGCTTGTTTTCTGGTTTCTTCTGTCTACCCTTCTCTCTACGGTACTGCCGAATGCGGTGGTGTGCGCTACAGTAACGCCGATCGCGGTATCCATGCTGAAATATGTCGGGGAAGGTGATATTTCGAAGAGCCGCTTCGGCTCCAAGCTGCTGCTTTACATTGCGTACGGAGTCGGGATCGGCGGTCTGGCTTCTCCGCTCGGCGGCGCTATGAATCTGGTTACCGTCGAATATCTGGAGCAGCTGACCGGGGAAGAGTATCTGTATGTTTCCTGGGTGGCTCATTTTCTTCCCATTATGCTGATCCTGATCGTCAGCAATCTTCTTTTTATGCTGCGAAATGTGAGCAAAACGGACAGCCTGGGAGGGTCGCGGGAGTATTTCCGGATGGAATACAGGAAGCTGGAGAAAATGAGCTTCGAAGAGAAGTGTGTGCTGGTTCTCTTTCTGGCCGCAACGGTTCTGTCCTTTACCAGGCAGTTGTATCAGACCTTGCTTCCGGGACTGAAACCGGCCTATTCGTTTATCATCTGCGCAGTGATTTCTTTTCTGATTACGCGAAAGGACGGCTCGCGAGTGATGGTCTGGAAATCTGTCCAGACAAAAATTGTTTGGGAATTGATTTATGTGTTTGCCGGAGGGCTTGCTGCGGGAACCCTGATCAATGATTCAGGGGTGGCACAGATCATTGGCGAGCTGGTCGCAGGTCTGGGGCTGACCGGCGGACTGGTCACGGTCTTTGTGATTGTTGCGCTGACGATTTTGCTCTCAGATGTCACATCCAACACGGCGACCGCGGCGGTAGCGATTCCCATTGTAATTTCAATTATTCAGGGAATCGACCGCAACCCGATTCCGTATGTCTATATTGCTTCCGTCGGGGTAAACCTGTCGTATATGCTGCCGACTTCAATCCGTGCAATTCCGGTCGGCTATGGGCTGGAGCCCGGATACATGCTGAAGGAAGGCTGGAAAATGACAGTGATGATCGTTTTGCTGATGACGGCGGTATGCTTTTTGCTGCTGAAATACTGGCCTGCTTTTAGTACCATATAAATTGTTGAAATCCATATAGAAAGAAGGCTAGAGGAAGTGTGGAAATCGATAGAGGAGTATGTTTTTGAGCATGCTGCGGATACGCCGGACAAGACCGCGCTGATCACCAAAGAGCGGGAAGTGAGCTACTTAAGGCTGGCAGATGAGGTAAGCAGCTGCGCAGCTTTTCTCAGGAAAAAGGGAGTTGACCGGGGCAGTATCGTCATCGTGAAATCCAGTCAGACGATTGAATATATCGTTTTGAATCTGGGTATTCATCTTGCCGGTGGAGTAGTGACTGCGCTGGAAAGTACGGTATCGGCAGATGGAATTGTTCAGGCGGCGCAGGCAGTCGGTGCGGATGTGGTTATCTGTGATGACCTTTCGGTGAATGAGCGGTATTCCGGACAATTCCTCGACAGCAGGGAACTGTCCTTCGAGGGAGACAATACGGGTGTCTGGAAAGCGGATGGCGGAACGATTCTTTTCCGGGCGGGCAGTGACGGCTTTGATTTTACTTTTCCGGGCAAAGCAGAGCCGGGGAATATCTATTTTACGACCGGGACGACCGGCGCTTCTAAAGGAGTGGAGGTCTCTCATGGCTCCCTGTTTGCGGTGACTGAAAACCTGATTTACGGATGCTCCTATCCGGAGGAGTTTGTTCATCTGGTTCCGGGTCCGCTTAATCACGCAAATCCCATTCGCAACGTCGCCGCTTCTCTCGTGAATGGGAACGCCTGTTACATTCTGAATGGCATGATGAATATGCGGGATTTCTATGGGGCGCTGGAGTATCCCTGCGAGCGGGTGAGCTGCTGTCTGCCGCCGCCCTATGTCCGCATTCTTTTTATGCTTTCAGGGGACAAGATTGGAGAGTATGCGGACAAGATTGATTTTATCGTGTCTTCTACCGCACCATTTCCAGAGCCCGATAAGGAACGGCTTTGCAGGCTGCTTCCGTCCTCCCGGCTGTATAACAGTTACGGTTCTTCAGAGTCCGGCGTAGTCTGTATGTACAGCTATCAGGAGCATCCGGGTCTTGCTGGCTGTGTTGGCCGGGAGACCAGAAATTCTCAGGTTCTTATCGTGGATGATGAGAGAAAAGAGATCGCATCCTCCGCCGGGCATCCGGGGCTGATTGCCTGCAGGGGTCCCATCAATATGACCGGATATGTGAATGAACCGGAGCTGACTGCGCAGTATTTCCAGGACGGAACGTTTTATACCAATGACATTGGCTATAAGGATGAGAATGGGTTTGTATATATTCTCGGGCGTAAAGGAGATGTCATTAATGTCGGAGGGCTGAAGGTGGCTCCGGCGGAGGTGGAAGAAGCAGCGCTCACGTACGAGGGTCTGGAGGACTGTATCTGTGTGGGAGTGGAAGACCGGATTACGGGGAAAGCATTAAAGCTGCTGGTTGTGCTTCGCGAGGGCATGGCTTTGGACAAGAGGGATCTTCGGCAGTATCTGTCGTCCAGACTCGAATTGTATAAGGTGCCGCAGTTTTATGAGCAGGTTGATCAGATTAAGCGCACCTTCAATGGTAAGCTTGACCGGAAAGCGTACCGGCAGGAACTGATGTAAGAATCTTATCCGTTAAACCAACATAGCGGACTGTGTCTGATCATGGGAGAGTCTTTGCAGCGAGAATCGGGAGGTCGATTTTTTGAGCAGAAATAAAGGTACTGATGTACGGCAGTGTTTGTTAGTAATTATGGCGGCAGTCTGTGTGGGCTTTCTGTGGCTTTGGGCAGCTCCTTTACGGACATTTGCCTCCGGAGGAGATTCGTCCGCAAGCACGGAATCGGCAATTGTGAAGAAAGGCCTGGTGCAGGAAGGCGATTATTATTACTATTACAAAAATGATGGCTCGATGCTCAAAAGCAAATGGAAGACCATCGGTGATTACCGGTATTATTTTAAGGATAATGGAAGAGCAGCTGTCGGCGGGTGTAAGATTGGCGATTATGTCTATGTTTTCGACGAGGAGGGGCACCTGCTCACCGGGAAGAAGTCGCGGTTTGTGACGGTGAACGGCAGTGTTTACTATGTGAGCAAAAAGGGCCGCGCGTCGACGGGCTGGTTCATTGTCAACAATCATTTATATCGGGCGAACGCCAAAGGAAAACGGTTGACGACGGAAAAGGATGGAATTACCTTTACCAGCAAGGGATACGCGAAGAGCAATACGGCGTCGAAGCTGAAAATGCTGACGATGGAGATCGTGGATGAGATTACGACCAGTAAAATGACCAAAAAGCAGAAGCTGAAAGCCTGCTGGGATTATATGACGGAAAAGAGCAACTGGACGTATATGACCTATAATAAATCCGTATCTACCTTGGCGCAAAGGCAGAAATGCGCGTATGCAATGTTGACGACACATCGCGGCTCCTGCAGGAGCTTTGCCTGCGCGTTTGCGGCGCTGGCCAGAGAGGTCGGATATAAGCCGTATCTGATTATGGGACGTGTGCCGGGATCCCGGGATCAGGCCTCGGACGGATATACAAAGCATAGCTGGGTGCGGATCAACGGGCACTATTATGACCCGGAGGGGGTCTGGGCCGGCTGGAATCCAAATGGATACAATCTGGAGACCTATAATGTGTCGAATCAGGTTCTGAAGATTTATAAGTTTTTTGATTAAACTCCATGAAAATTTTGCCTTTACATTTTTAGCGAAATATGTTAGTATACTGTTTGCGTGCAGCGTTGCGCGTGATGCACCTGTAGCTCAGGGGATAGAGCAGTGGTTTCCGGTACCACGTGCCAGGGGTTCGAATCCCTTCAGGTGCGCGGCTGACTCCGCCAGAATCGTGAATGATTCCGGCGGAGTTTTTGTCATTATCTTACACTTCGAGCCGCAGGTCGTGCCGCTCGCGCATGTAGCGGTAGATGTGGTCTCCGAGGACTTCCTCAGAGGAGACATATTCTTTGTTGATCTCGGATACGATTTCCTGCAAACGCTGCGGTTCTGAACCTTCCCAGGAAGTTACGGGGAGGAGCAGGCATTCATGAATGCTGCTGGGAAGAACATAGAAATCACTCTCCAGCTTATTTGCGACTGCGTACAGGATATCGTCAAAAATTATGTTGATTGCGCCGAAACACAATTCTTCATTCGTAAGGATGTACATGGCGTTGTGCCCGCAGCCGGACCAGAAAAGGGGGATCTCCGGAATGTCCTCCAGCAGCTGGGCAAGCGTCGTGATGCGAAATGGAAGCAGCCGTCTGGTATTGCGGAGGGCTATCGCGTGCAGCAGATCCGGGTCGATGCTCCATTGGTCGAGGTGTGAGGTCCGCACCAGAAGGCTGGATTTCCCAAAGAGGCTGTTATCCATCTGATAATAATACACAATCGCCAGATCCAGAAAGCGCCGGTGAGGAACGCTCTGAAGAAGAGAACGATTTTTATCATAATTGATCAGACGGCAAACGATCCGGTCTTTTGTCTTTTCAAAATCGGTATAGAAGGAGAAATCGAAGCTGCAGGTTCCCCGATGCTCCTGATAGAAGGTGAGAATTTCTTCCGCGATAACGGAGAGACTGTTTCCTTCCAGATATTTCTGATAATATTGTTCCAGATAAATCGTCGGTGAAGCATTTTCTCCGGGAAGGAGGATGGTCATCCCTTCGGCCACGGGGAGATTCACTTTTGAAATCCGGCTGACCTGAACCTGCGCCGATGCCCCGACGCGTTCCTTTATCTCTTTCGTAATCTGTTGTAAAAACGTGCTGTAATTCAACAAAAACCACCTTTCTGTCACAATAGATTGACTTGTTTTTCAAACAGACGACTCTAACTATAACATTTATAGTCACATAAATCAAGATAAAAATTCATAAGAAATGAATAAGAAAATCATAAAAGAGAGAAAATAGATTCGGCGCAAAAAAAAACACCGCAAGGTCCTTATCCGAAACCTGTGCGGTGTTTTTTATGTACACAGGCGCGAGAGGAAATTAGCAGCTTCGCTGCTCGCGCCTGGCACAGCGGATAGGGTGAGAGAACTCCCACTATCCGATTCGTGCTGTGCCGGAAGCAATTCGCATACGGCATAAATACGGCGGACGCGGGGAAAGAATGCCCCGGTCCGAATGGTTTTCTCAAGAAAATGAATCATACACGGGAGAGATACTCACCGGTGCGGGTGTCGATCTTAAGCTTGTCCCCCGTATTGACGAAAAGCGGTACATACACCAGTGCTCCGGTCTCTACGGTAGCCGGCTTGGAAGCGCCGGTGGCGGTATCGCCCTTCAGACCCGGCTCGGTCTCTGTCACTTCAAGCTCAACGAAGAGCGGAGGTTCTACCGCAAATACGTTGCCATTGTGTGAGCAGACCTTCACCATCTCATTTTCCTTCACGAACTTCAGGGCATCTCCGATGGTATCCTTATTCAAGCCAATCTGGTCGTAGGTCTCCGTATTCATGAAATAGAAGAGGTCGCCGTCGGAATAGAGATACTGCATCTCTACGCGGTCAATGCGCGCGGTCGGGAATTTTTCCGTCGGACGGAAGGATTTTTCCACTACGCCGCCGCTGATAATATTTTTTAATTTTGTTCTGACAAATGAGGCTCCTTTGCCCGGCTTTACATGCTGGAATTCAATAATCTGATAAATATTGCCGTCCATCTCAATCGTAACACCGTTTCTAAAATCACCTGCTGAAATCATGTTGTCGTCTCCTCCTGAAAACATCTGAAATAATATTCTTCGAATCCCTTTTCGCCCTATTCTACCTTATCTGATTCTATTTTTCAACCGTTTTCTTCATTTTGAATCGTATTTTTAGTTTTTAAAAATAATATTTCCTTAAGAAATGGGCTCCGCTGTTTTATCATGTTTCATCACGTGTCATGGATGCCTGAAAATAAAGGGTTTCACGGATTTTGGCTTTTATCGTGTTTCATCTTTTGTCATGGGGAAAGGGGTATAAAAAAGGGTAAAAATGGGGTAAGGATTCTGTACCTGCTCCGACGGGGAAGGATGGGAGCAGGCGGGTATAACCCCGTCAGGGGAAAGAGTGGTTCTCTGCAGCGTGTCGTTTGCTAAGCGACGTGTAGCTGTCCATTCTGTTGACATGAGCAGCCGCGCCGGGTATAATGCAGGTGTTTATAATCTTTTCCATCGTTTTACATAATAATACAGCCCTGTGCTATTGGTCGGAGCACGGGGCTGTATTATCTTTACACGTCCGTTATATTCTTGCCGTAACGGCCGGCATAAAGCGGGCACCCGGATTTGAACCGGAGTCTCCGCAAATACGGCGTCATCCACCTAAACCACGGCTTACTATTTCTTATTATGCCGGCAGTTAAACACTTTGGAGAGGTTTGTACCTCTCTTTTTTGTTGTAAATAA
>JAJQHZ010000154.1 GCA_021199475.1 Lachnospiraceae bacterium | reverse complement strand
ATATTAGTGCTAATAAATCATAGTGCTAATAAAGTTACTAGGGAAGTCAAGATTAACATTTATTGAGTGATTTTGTTTGTGGTCTCTTACCAGGATTTCTGACCATGTCTGCGTTTCAAGAGATTTCATTCGGGGAAGTATTTCTTCCCAAATCAAATCACCAATCTGCTCTTGACTAAACGCCCACATCTGTGAGTCTGAATTAGAAAAACTCCACGCAGGATTTTCCGTATAGTATTGTTCTGGGTTTCTACTCTGAGCAATACTTTTTTCCATAGGAATCTGTTTTTGTTTTATTTGCTTATTTTTCCTAGAGCCCGCCATAATACAGTGCCATACTTTCTTTGGTAATAATGTTACTGCACCCGGCACCCAACGGGATGCCTTTTCTCGCAAGAATCCAAGGGTCTTCCATGTGAGTGAGTCTGCTCAACCATTGTGCATCGTGTGGTCCGTAATAAGATAGAACTTTCTGGATGGTATCCTTCTGATCGTCTGTCAGATCGTTATCACCACCTGTTTCATCTGCCGCACTTACAGAATATTTTCCCTTGGTTTTTTGAAAAAGCTCCGGGCAAACAGGGCCATTTGCCCATGCCTGAAAATCCTCATTAAATAAAGGAGAATCATCCCAAACCAACGCCCATGCCTGAGAATAATAGCACAATTTCTGGAGTTTCATTGTCGACATAGAACCAGATTGCTCAAGGATATACTTCGCAGTGTCAAATACATTAGCCATTTCCACCATCCTCCTCCTTTCATTTATCAATATAGCACGAATGCGATTCCATGAAAAGCACAACATTCTTAAGTTTTTATAACAAAATGTAAAAAATATATTTTTGAACAGAATATTGTTGATCGCATTGTACGCCAGCTTCTACGAGCGTGGAGAAATAAAAACTCTTTCCGACTTTGTCAGATATAAATTCATGTGTTATGGATGCTTTGCAGAAGCCTGATTTTCAATGACTTCAGCTCCAGCCCGCTCTGGGCAAAATAAAATTTCAGGTAATGCAATCTTCCGCGGACTACCTTTTCCCGTGACAGTTCCAGAACCGGCGATTCCCCATGCCAGGTATAAATGTTCAGCACGGTGTTGTCCAGACTCAGGGTCGCGGACATCTGCGAGAGCTCGCTGCCGTGAGAAGAGGCGGACAGGGAGAAGAGAAACAGCCCCTCGTGCTCAAACGTTACAGCAATGGTGAAGGAGCTGCCGGCTTCGGCGTGCCTGCTTTCCAACGGGATCGTGGCCTTCTGGTCGACCGTATAATACTCCATGTCTTCACTGCTCATAAGCTGGAGAGTATCCGGCGCGTTGCGGTGTATTACTTCGCGCCAGCCGCACCATGAAGGCGCCGCTTCGCTTTGCACTTCCGGTAAAATGTTTGCGGACGGCAGGCCGCGTCGATCAATGGAAGAACGCTTTGCGTTGAACCAGCGCTGCATGGCCGGTGAAGCCATCAGGAAATGGCAGATGTTTGCCGCGTTCCGGACGAGCTCGGCGCGGGTCAGGGTTCCCTCCGAAAGAGCCTGCGCCTGGTTGTCCTTGTAGTCTTCGGCGTTCTGTGTGACCATATAAATATCATTCTGCGCGCGCACCATCGCGGCCAGATTGGTGAGGGAGGATTCCCCTCCTTCGTCGTTGATTTTCGCCCACCAGTCCGTCATGACCAGCCCCTGATAGTGCCACTCGCCGCGCAAAATTGTGGTGTTCAGGTCATAATTTCCGGCGGTCCATATGCCGTTGACCGGTCCGTAGGTCGTCATGATCGAGCGGGTATGTCCGCAGCGTACGCCCATCTCAAACGGTTTCAGATAGATTTCGCGCAGCGCTCGTTCCGAGACCACACTGATAACCGAATGGCGGCGGAATTCCTGATTGTTTGCGCAGAAATGTTTCATTGTGCCGCTGATGCCGTAACGGTCCATGCCGGTCACCTGGGCCGCGGCCATACGGCCGGTCAGGTACGGATCTTCGGAATGGTATTCAAAATTCCGCCCGTTCAGCGGGCTGCGATGAATGTTGATTCCGGGTCCTAAGAGGGAATCAATTCTGTTTGCGTAGAGTTCCAGCCCTTCCATGGCGAAAAGCTCTGTGACCAGAGACGTGTTGAAGGTACATGCCAGGAGGGTTCCGTTTGGCAGGCTGAACGCGCTGGTGCCGCAGTCCATGCGGATGCCGGACGGCCCGTCCGAGCAGCACGCAGTCGGAATGCCGAATTTCAGAAGAGAATCGGTCACACCGCCGAAGGCTGCTGCGGTACCGGGTGTTACTTTCGGGCTGCACATTCCCTCGCCACGGGACATTGCCATCAGGTCATCGTCGGAAAGCTGTGCCAGGAAATCGTCCATGGAAACACTGCCGTTCATTACGTCAGAAAGGAGATAGCCTTTGTCACCGGTATAGGGAAGGCAATATGGAAACGCCCCCTCGCTGAAGGTCTCAGCTGCCGCTTCGGTCGGTGCTAAACGCCTGCCACTGGCAGGCAGTACCGACGGCAGGTCGCGCCGGTCAATTGGAGAACGCTGCGCGTTGGACCGGCGCTCTGGCAGATGCTCCCGCCTCCGCTCCGCCGGAGAGACCGTGCGGAGCGGCACCGGCTCACTGGTGAGGGCCAGCGGTGCGCAGGGCGGAAGCACCTGGTTTGGATCAGGTATCATGCTCTTTTCCGAAAGGGAAGCCTGATCAGATGTGGCGGCCGATGCCGCGCTATATGCAGAATCAGATGTCACATTCCGTTCCGAAAGGGAAGCCTGATCAGATGCAGCGGTCAATGCCATGTCATATGCCTGATTTGAAGGAGCTGCCTGCGCGGCGGTTTGCATCGGGCGGAACCGCTCGAAGGGAACGACCGGCGCCATCGCTTCGCTGCACTGAGAGGTGACGATGGTTTCGGGCAGAGAAAAGCTTCCGGTCAGCTTTGCGTCCCGCACATTTTCCCCGGCATAGATAAAATAGGTACCGGCCTCCAGCACGTAACAGCTTCGGTGGCCGCTCGCTCCGCTGTCGTCATAGGAAGCGAGGTCGGAGAGTGCGACGGTCATGGAGAGTGTCTGCGCTTCTCCGGGCAGCAGCTCCTTTGTTTTTTCAAATGCGCAGAGACTGCGCAGCGGCTTGCCAAGCGCACCCTGCGGCGGGCAGACATACACCTGCACGACTTCCTTTCCGGGGAAGGTGCCGGTGTTTGTAACAGTGGCCGTCAGCGTGAAATGCGCGCCGGTAATTTCATCGGAAGTCACGTCGGCATTTCCGTCAGAGTTTGTACTGAAATCTGCGCCGGGATGGACCGATATAGAACGTTCGACTGCAAAGGTTGTATACGACAGACCGAATCCGAACGGATACACGACCTTGTCCGCCGCGAAGGTCTCAAAAAACCGGTATCCTACATAGATGTCTTCCTGATAAAAATTGGCCGTATCTGAGCCAAAATTTCTCGTAGAAGGATAGTCCTCCAGCTCTCTGGCAATCGTATCGGAGAGCCGGCCGCTTGGAGAGATGGCACCGCAGAGGACATCCGCGACGCCGCAGCCGCCCTCCATGCCGCCCTGCCAGGCGTAGAGCACTGCGCCGGGCTTCACTTCATCCACCCAGTTCATGGAGATGATATTGCCGGTATTTAATACAACGGTCGTGCGTGAAAACGCCGCGCAGACCTTTTTTAGCATATCCAGCTCGGCGTCCGTCAGATAATAGCTGCCTGGCTGCCCCGAATTGTCGCGGTCTTCCCCGGCTGTGCGCCCCAAAATAACCAGCGCGGCAGCCGCATGAGCCGCGGCATCCCCAACCAGCGCATCGGAAAGCGGCATTTCTTCCTGACACCAGGGCTCCTGCCCCCAGCCGTTGCCGTGGTCAAACGGGTGCTCCTTCGTCCAGGCCTGATAGACCGCAAGCAGCGGCTCGTAAATCCGGATATTCTGAGTTTCATACTCGCGAAGTCCGTCCAGAATTGAATGTACATAGGGCACATTCACCATGCCGCCCGAGCCGGTTCCGCTTTTATAGTAATCCAGCTGAATTCGTCCGAAGACAGCTACGGTATCTCCCGGCACGAACGGGAGTGCAGCGTTTTCGTTGCGGAGAAGAACACAGCCCTCCGCGACGGTCTGTCGTGCCAGCGCGGCATATTCTTTCCAGTCAAGTATGTAGGAATCCATATTAAAAATCTCCCTCTTCCTCCCGTTTCACCCCGGTTTTGACCGGAATTCCGTTTACCTCCACAGAATCCTCCGCCGGGATGACAAAGCACAGCCGCCCGCCGATGACTCTGGTCTCGATCAGGTCCGCGCGCTCCGGCTTAACGGTAATCACGATATCCGGCGTTTTAATCTCGAACTTCCGGGTGTTTGTGACATTCGTCACATAGAGCTCCGCCTGATTGCTGCCTGCGGTCTGCTCAAACTCCTCATCAAAATGATCCAGCGTCTCCTCATCCGCGCCGCTGGTTGAGAGCAGGCGCTTCACATCTCCCTTATCAAGAAGCACCGGCTCCGGGTCGTCCTTGTGTTCCTCCAGCAGCTCGTTGAGGGATGCATGAATGTTCTTTACGGTCTCATAGGTGAAGGAATCACTCAACGTCTCGGAAATCAAGGTGTTGAAGGTATCCTTTTGCGAGCCTGCGGTCAGCGGAAGCTCGCATCCGAGCAGCAGCCGGGCAAAATCCGCGTTCAGCTCATCCGGGTTTTTCGAATAATAGAGCAGCCCGTGGATGTCCGCGTTGCGGTCGGTAAAGGCCGGGAACAGAAATCCGGTCATGGGCGGCTCGACAAACCAGTCGCGGATGCGCTCACTGATGGTATTGGTCTCCTCGTGGTAGCAGAGCCCCGGCTTTGAGAGCTGGACCGGGCAGATGGAGCACAGCAAAAATTCATACACATCATCTGACGCGTCGAACATTTCCATCCCGTCCGAAGCCTTCCGCGGGATATCATACGCGCCGTGAATCAGAATAATATAGTAGTTTTCCGGATACAAAAAGGTCTCAATGACCTTGTCATAAAACGCGTCCAGCAGCGCATCGTCCTTGAGCCCGATTCCTTTCAGCTGCATCAGGAAGCCCTGCAGGCCGCCGTCCGCCGCCTGTGTAAATGGGAACGAGTCTTCGGCTGATGTACCGGAAGAAGCATGGATAGCATCAGCGTCAGATAATCCGGGTGCCGGGCCGGACAGAGCAGTTTCAGCATCAGCGTCAGATAATCCGGGTGCTGCATCGGATAGGACAGAATTTTCCGGTGCGGTTACCTGCAATGGAAATTCCATATTCAGCAGATTCCTTCCGATGGTTCCGGAGAGCGTTTTTTTGAAAATATCGAAATACTTGAACATTTCCTCTTCCGGCAGCGACAGGAATGCCTCCTTCAGCTTCGCTTTTTTAT
Source organism: Lachnospiraceae bacterium (assembly GCA_021199475.1). GTDB lineage: Bacteria > Bacillota > Clostridia > Lachnospirales > Lachnospiraceae > Choladousia. Next base: position 11,264 of record JAJQHZ010000154.1, on the reverse strand, counting down.
TCTTTTCTGCGTCGACATAGCAGCCGCAGATGCGGGTGATCGGGGTGCGGTCCGGGTGAAACAGCCGTTTCAGCTCGGCGACTTCTTTCTTATTCATATGGTCCTCCTGAATATCTGTCTTCCCTGTGAATCAGGGCATGGTGTTTCCTTTAAATAGCAGTCGGTGGAAAAGACTGCTTTTGGCTTCGTATGGACTGACGATAAAAAGTATCAGATGATGTCAGCGCCAGGTTTATCATGAAAGTATGGTTCATCCGGCGGCGCAGTAGCCGTCATGAAAATACGGTTCATCCTGCAGCATAATGGCCGTCATGAAAATACAGTTCATCCGACAGCGCAGTGCTGTCAAGAAATATGGATTGCTCAGGCAAATATGGTTTGCTCCAGGAGTGGCACGCCCCAGGTGTTGAGGGCATACAGCACCATCAGATGCACCGGATAGAACCAGTAGAAAAAGTATTTGAGCGAAATGCCGCGTTTGCCATTGTAGAAATAAATCGGAATAAACGCGAGCGGGGCGGGCAGCTCCCAGGAAATGGCGGCGGCACCGCCGATGCACTGATACAGCCGCGTATACCGCATCAGATAGAGTACTGCAATCAGGAACACGCCCTTGTAATTATAGTCCGTGTCAATCCACCAGGCCAGCAGCATGCCAGCCGCGATCGGAATGACCGAAAGGAGGACGCGGCGCGTACCGTTGTCGGTGAGGTACTGGATGCCCATCAGCACCAGCAGTCCGATCAGCAGCGTGAAATAGACATTCTGCTTGTCCGGATAAAACCAGCTGCCCTTTAGCGCGATGTCAAATGGAATCTCTGAGATCAGCGCAAACACGAACAGGCGCCCTGCGTATTTGCGCGGGCTGCGGGTGTGCAGGAAGCCCTCGACCAGCAGAAAACAGAAAATCGGGAACGCCAGCCGACCAATGTCGCGGGAAATATTGTAAATATTCTGCCAGAGTATGCGTAATTCCGAATCGCCGGTCACGGCCGGAAGCCGCGCAATCGACCGGATGACCGTCGCGCCCGTGTGGTCGATCAGCATAGTGATGATGGCAATCAGCTTCAGCGTACTGCCCGATATGCCAAAAGATTTTTCATTCTGAGCCATGAGAGCTCCTTTCTGATGCAATCCCCATAATAATTGTGTTTCTATTGCGTATGATTCAGTGGAATCAGGATACTTGTTTTTGAAATTTTTGTCAAGATGGGACAGCGGAACTGTTGACAAAAGATGGGGGTATTTTTAAAAAAATATGGCATAAATACCCCCTTAACTTGACTTTTACACGGAAAGAATATAGAATGATCGTAACTGCGAAGGTACTGAACAGTTACGAATGATCAAAACAATACAGAAAAATGGACTACAGAAGGCAGGTATAAATATGAAGCTTTTTAAACGGGAAAACTATCTGCGAAAGATGAGAAGTTTTTATTCTGATCCGGAAATGATTAAGGTGATTACCGGTGTTCGAAGATGTGGGAAATCCTGTCTGATGGAAACCGTCAGGGAGGAGCTTCTGGAAGATGGCATTTCAGAAGAGAATATTATTTTCCTTGATCTGGACAGCCGTAAATACAGAAAAATAAAAACAGATGATCAGCTGGAAGAACTGATAGAATCCTTATCACCTGCTAATGGCCTGAAATATCTTTTTATTGATGAAATACAGAATGTACATGATTTTGAGGAGGTCGTGAATGCATTTCGGGATGATGGTGAATATTCTATTTTTATGACAGGATCGAATTCTTATCTGCTCAGCGGTGAGCTGGCTACAAAGCTGACAGGGCGCTATATCGAATTCGAATTGTTTCCGCTTAGTTTTGAAGAATATATTGAGATGAAGACCTTTTATGAGAGGCCGGTGGAGACAAATCTGAATATAGAACTGAACCGGTATCTTCTGGAAGGCGGTTTCCCCAAAGCCATACAATATGAAACTCTTGCTGATAAGCGAACCTATGTAAAGGCTGTAATAGATGAAATCTTTGAAAAAGATATTCGGCGGCGGATAAAAATACGAAATAAAGAGGCGTTCGAAAAAATTCGCACCTTTGTAATCAATAATTTTGGTGCAACGACAAGTGTAACGAGTATGCTGGAAGCTCTGAGAAAAGAGGGTATTATCGTAAAGAGGGAAACGCTGAATCGTTATATAGATGTTTTGTGTGACGCGAAGATATTATATGAATGCTCCCGCTTTGATTTGAAATCAAAGAAGTCCCTTCGAGGGGAAAAGAAATATTATCTGGCAGATACATCCTTTTATTTTGCGGTTAATACGGATAATCGAATCAATTATGGCCCGACATTGGAGAATATGGTTTATATCTACGCAAGGAGCAGAGACTACAGTGTAAGCGTCGGAAAAATCGGGAAGCTTGAGTGTGATTTTATCATGCGGGACGTGAATATGAATTATGCATATGTTCAGGTGGCATATACGATTCTGGAAAGTCGTACCACAGAGGACAGGGAATACGCGTCACTGGAGAAAATAAGGGACAATTATCCGAAGTATGTGATTACGACGGATTATCTTTTACAGCAGCGCAATGGGATAAAGCATAGAAACCTGATGGAATTTATCCGTAACGGAGAGTGCTTTTGACCGTGTCATGCTTTGTGAAAAAGGGATATCCGCAGTGATTGTAACGAAAGCATACGCAGTTCAGTCATATTTCCGGATGATGCATACTTTTTCATGCGATGAATTTTGCCTTCTGAGCCTGACGAACATAGTTTTTCCATAATTTTGGTGTATGGTGGATAAAACCAGATCATAAAGGCGGAGGATGATAATGACTCAGGACAGAAAATTATTTATAACTTTAACGGCAGCACTGGCACTGACCGCGGCGCCGATGTCGGTTCGCGCCGGCGAAATGGGCGGCGGAATGGATTTTGGGAATATGGGCGGCGGCATGGGTTCTGATGGCGGCGGAAACATGGGCGGAATGGGCGGCGGAATGGATTTTGGCAATTTCGGCGGCTGGGATGATTCTTCGTCGGAGGAGCTGGAATACGAAACCGAGACCGAGACAGAAACGGAGACGGAAACCGAGTTTGTGCTGGCACTTGTGGATGACGGCTCCTGCGGGGACGACCTGACCTGGGAGCTGTACAATGACGGCAGCCTGACCATCAGCGGCACGGGCGCAATGGAGGACTATTCGGATGAGGACGATGTGCCGTGGTACAGCAATCGGGACATCGTTGTCACGGCCACGGTGGAAAGCGGCGTGACGGATATCGCGGATTATGCGTTTTATCAGTGTACGAATATGACGGAGATCTCCATTCCGGATTCGGTGACGGAGATCGGCGATTACGCCTTTTCGGGATGCTCCTTGCTGGCAGCGGCCGTGTTGCCGGACGCGGTGACCAGTCTGGGGGACTATGCGTTTTCCGACTGCGCGTCGCTGACGGCGGTCAGCCTTGGCTCGGCGGTAACGAGCCTGGGCGATTACGCGTTTTCGGGGTGCTCGTCTCTGGCGGAGATCAGCATTCCGGATGGCGTGACCGCTTTGAGCGATTACCTGTTTTATAACTGCACTGCGCTGGAGAGCTTTTCAATATCGGATGCAGTGACAGAGATTGGCGAGTATACTTTTTCGGGGTGTGCGGCTTTGACGGAAATTGTAGTCCCGGATACGGTGACGGAGATTGGGGATTACGCGTTTGCCTCCTGTGAGGCGCTGTCTTATGCAGAGCTTGGAAGCGGTGTGACGGAACTCGGAAGCTATGTTTTTTCCGACTGCGACAGTCTTACTGCGGACAGCATCCCGGAGACAGTGACGGAGATTGGCGACCACGCGTTTTATGACTGTGATGCTTTGAGTGATGTGAGCATTGCGGAGAGTGTGACGGAGATCGGGGACTACGCGTTTGCCTCCTGCGACGGTCTGGAGCGCATTACGGTGCCGTCCGGCGTGACCGACATCGGAACCTATGCGTTTTCGGACTGCCAGAACCTGACCTCCGTCAGTCTTACAGACAACGTGACCGACATCGGGATGTTTGCATTTTCCGGCTGTACGAGTCTGGCAGAATTTACGATTCCGGCCGGCGTGACGACGATCAGCAGCAGCACCTTCAAGGATTGCACTGGTCTGGTCAGCGTGACGATTCCGGAAAGCATCAACAGCATCGGCATCTATGCGTTTTCCGGCTGTACGAGTCTGGAAAGTCTGACGATTCCGGAGGGTGTACTCAGCATCAGCAACCATGCGTTTGAAAACTGCACCGGACTGACCAGTGTCTCGCTTCCGGGCACCCTGACCAGTCTCGGGAAAAATGCGTTCGATTCCTGTACGGGTCTGACGAGCCTCACGATATCGGACGGCCTGACGGACATCGGGGACTATGCGTTTGAAACGTGTACGGGATTGACCAAATTGACGATTTCGGACAGTGTGACCAGCATCGGGAAGTATGCGTTTTATGGCTGTACGGGCCTGAAGAAGGTGACAATTCCGGATAGCGTGACCAGCATCGGAAGCTACGCCTTCGGCAGTTGTACGAGCCTGAAAAAGGTGACAATCCCGGACAGCGTAACGAGCATCAGCGGCAACGCGTTTTCCGGCTGCACTTCATTGAATAACATCGAAATCCCGGACAGCGTGACGAGCATCAGCGATTCCGTGTTTACTGGCTGTACGTCGCTGACTGCGGTGGAGCTTCCATCGAGTGTGACCAGCATCGGAAAGTATGCGTTTGAAGGCTGCACGGCTCTGACGGAGGTGACGATTCCATCGAGCGTAACGAGCATCGGCGATAAGGCGTTTGAAGGCTGCACGGCTCTGACGGAGGTGACGATTCCGACCAGCGTGACATCCATTGGGAGGGAAGCGTTTGCAAACTGCACGGGCCTGACAGCCATTGAGATTCCCTCAAGCGTGAGCAGCCTGAGCAGTTATCTGTTTTCCAACTGCACGGCACTCGAGACCATTACACTTTCATCGAGAGTGACGGAGGTGGCGATGTACGCATTCAAAAGCTGCGATGCGCTGACGGCAGTCAACTACACCGGTACCGAGGACGACTGGGACGACGTTAGCATCGCATCAGGAAACGAGAGCCTGACGGAGGCCGAAATCACATATGAGTATACGGCATCATAGCATAAGTAAAAGTGAACGGTTCCGTATCTTTACAATTATCAAAAAATATCTTTACAGGGGAAGGCTGTTTCGCTGCGGTCTTCCCTTTTTTTAATGATATCCCCTTTCCTTTCATTGATTAAGAACGGGTTTTATGGTATGCTAAAAGAAATTTGCAGGAATTCAAACCAGAAGTTAAAATACGAAAAAGCATGGTGATGATATGGTACAATCAATAGCAGATATTCGGAAAAAAACGATTCCGATTGTGAAAAAATATGGAATAAAAAGTATTTATCTTTTTTGGCTCTTATGCTCGAGGCGAGGCTCATGATGACAGTGATATTGACTTCTATATGGAAAAGGGCAGATTAAGGTCATTGATACAATATTTTTCTCTGGTGAATGATCTGGAAAAGACATTTGGTTGTCATGTTGATTTGATTTCAAAAGATATTTCTGATCAGGAGTTTATAACACTTATTGAGAAGGAAGGGGTACTTTTATATGAAGAATAATGATTAAACAACTCAAAAATTATATAGAAGAGTTTTGAGATAAATTTAAATTGTTAGATTAATGGGAATGGCATAAGGAGGACAGGAAAATGGTACATTTTGTAGGTGCCGGGAGCGGCGCGGCAGATCTGATCACAGTGCGGGGCAGCAGGCTTCTCGGTGAGGCGGACGTGATTATTTACGCGGGTTCGCTGGTGAATCCGCAGCTGCTGGATTATAAAAAAGAAGGCTGTGTGGTTTACGACAGCGCGAAAATGACGCTGGAGGAAGTGTTCGCTGTCATGCGCGGCGCGGAGAAGAAAGGGTTGACGACGGTGCGGCTGCACACCGGCGACCCCTGTGTGTACGGAGCGATCCGGGAGCAGATGGATCTGCTGGACGAGGCCGGGATTGCCTATGATTACTGTCCGGGTGTGAGCGCGTTCTGCGGCGCGGCCTCCGCCCTGAATATGGAATATACGCTGCCTGGCATCTCTCAGACGGTGATTATCACGAGGATGGCAGGCAGAACGCCGGTGCCGGGGAAAGAGGAGATCGCGAAGCTGGCTTTCCACGGCGCGACAATGGTTATTTTCTTAAGCACCGGAATGCTGGAGAGCTTAAGCGAACGGCTGATGGCAGGAGGCTATCAGGCCGACACCCCGGCGGCCATTGTGTACAAAGCAACCTGGCCGGACGAGCGCAGCTACATCTGCACCGTGTCAACTCTGGCTCAGTGTGCGAAGGAAAATAATGTCACGAAGACGGCGCTGATCATTGTCGGAGACACGGTCGCGCAGGCAGGGTACAACCGCTCGGAGCTGTATCATCCGGCATTCACGACGGAGTTTCGGAAGGCGACGGAGACAAGAGAGGATGTTTGAACGATAATTATTTAAAAGCGGTCTGTAGATGGGAAATTTGCAGGCCGCTTACACGATGGGGGTTTAAAGGAGGAAAGTCATGAGAAATCGTATGAGCTATCAGAATTTTAACGTCGCGGTTTACTGCCCGGTGGGGGATGTCAACCGGATGACGGATTTCCAAAAATTTGAGGAAAAGTTCCGTCTGCTGACGGATCACGTGAAAATCGGACGGGTATATCTGGAATGCTATCGGAGCGAAGAATGGTGTACAAAGGAGCACTTGCTGGAGGTAAAGGATTATTTTGAAAGCCGGGGAATCGCCACATCCGGCGGAATCACGACCTGTGCCGACAGCAATAAGGAGGGATTTGCCTCCCTGTGCTACTCAACGCCAAAGGACGAGGAAACGCTGCGGAAAGCGGTCGCCCTCAACGCGGAGGTTTTTGACGAATTCATTTTCGACGATTTTTATTTCCTGAACTGCCGCTGCCCGGCCTGTATTGAAAAGAAGGGAAACCGTACCTGGTTCGAGTTTCGCCTGGCGGAGAAAAAGAGGATTACGGAAGACATCGTGATAAAGACCGCAAAAGAAATCAATCCGGCAGTCAATGTGATCGTAAAATATCCGCAGTGGTACGACAGCTTCAATGAGGAGGGCTACGACCTGGAAATGGAGCCGGCCATGGTAGACTCGATCTATACCGGGACGGAGACGCGCAATCCTAAATACACGCAGCAGCATATTCCGAAGTATCTGAGCTATTTTATTATGCGTTATTTTGAGAACGCCGCGCCAGGACGGAACCTCGGCGGCTGGTTTGACCCATATGAGTGTACGTATAATCTGACCTCCTATCTGGAACAGGGCTACCTGACGCTGTTCGGGAAAGCGAAGGAGGTCACTCTGTTCAGTCTTGGCTCTCTGCTGAACGATCCGGCGTATCGGACCTTCTGCGCAGCTCTGGAGCAAATGTTTGCGGATGCGGACGAGCTTCTGGACAAGCTTGGGAACCCAATTGGAGTCGCAGCCTATCGCCCGGCAAACGCACGCGGCGAGAACAATATCCACAACTATCTTGGCATGTGCGGCATTCCGTTTGATCCCTGTCTCCGATATCCGGAACAGGCGGAGGTCATTTTCTTAAGCGAGGGCGCCGCAGAGGATAAAGAGATCATAAAAAAGATGCAGAGGAGCCTTTTCAATGGCGCACAGATCATCGTGACCAGCGGCTTTGTCCGCAGACTCGGTTCCGCGTTCGGGGAGTTTGTAAACGTGACTTACAGCACAAGAAAAGCGCTTGTGAGCAGATACGCAGACAGCAAGGATAACGGCATCAACATCTGCGGCTGTTACAGCGGGGATGCGCCGGTACTGATCCCGCAGATGGAATACTGCACGAACGACGTCTGGGAGCTGGCAGCCGGATAGGGCACAGAAAGCGCCTTCCCGATTGTGCTCCAGTGCAGCTACGCACGAGGAAAGATCAGCATCCTCACCATTCCGGATGATATGGGAGATCTGTATCACTACCCGGCGGAGGTGCTGAATGTGATCCGGCGGACGGTGTGCCACGGGATGCCCGCGGTGCTTGAGGGACCGGCAGGAATTCAGATGTTCGCATACGACAACAACCGGATCATTCTCCGCTCCGATCTGGACTACACCTGCGAAGTGACGCTGCGGCTGTCAGATGAGATCCGGGCCGTGCAGGAGTCCGGAAGCGGCCGGGAGTATGCCGTCACAGATCACAAAGTGACACTGGCATTAAGGTCGGCGGTGAATGTGATGCTGGAGTTGGAGAGTCCATTTGAGATTTCTGCAGATTCGTTTTACTCTGACGGTAATATGGCTCATTTACGCAGAGGTGTTGCTGCATTGAACACAGGTGAGGGGATAGAGCATGAACTTATAGAAGAATGAGAAAAATCTGGTTTGACGAGGCATGCGAAGACTCCCTCTATTGGTAAACACAGGATAAAAAGACTTTAAAACAGGATCGAAAATCATCGGTCCTGTTTTTCTGTATAAATGTTGTTGCCTACCGCAAAAAAATCATCGGGCAGGGAACTTTTTGGCTTTCCTGCTCGTCTAAAGAATGTAAGCTGTTACAGCAGGTGTTCATGGTCGACCGGGACAGAATAAAGATATGCAGTATCATACAAACAGTTACGATTTGTACGGACGGTGGGAAGCGTACCGTTTTGGACAGATTGACAGAAAGGAACAAAACCTATGACGAAAGAGCAGTTGGGGAGTCTGATCATTGCATCGGAAGATTCCCTGTATCATGTGGCAAAGACTTTGCTGCGGGAGGATGCGGACTGCGCGGACGCGATTCAGGAGGCGATTGTCAGCGCCTTTACGAAGCTGCATACGCTTCGCAGCGACGAATTTGCCAAAACGTGGCTTACCAGAATTCTGATCAACGAATGCTATGACATTCTGCGGAAGCAGAAGCATGAGGTTTCCATCGAGGAGGAAAATATGCCGGATCTGGAAGCCGCTGAACCGAATGCGGGGCAGAATTACTCGGAGCTGTATGAGGCGTTGGAGACGCTGCCGGATGAAATGCGGATCTGCATCACGCTTTTCTATATGGAAGGTTATAGCATCCGGGAGATCGCATCGATTCTGGAAGTGAATGAGAATACGGTGAAGAGCCGTTTATCAAGGGCAAAGGCAAGGCTGCGCAGGGCGCTCGAGCCGGAGGATTGCCCTGACAGGGGTTCTCGACAGAATGGATGATGGTAAAATGTCAGTGCAGAACAGAAAAAAAGATGGATGTAAAGAATAGAAACTCTGTACAATAAAAGTGACAATAGGACTAAGAGGTGTCTATATGAAATTAGAGAATATGAGACAGGAATTTCCGGAAATGCCGGAAAGCATACGAATGATGATTGAGCGTGAGGTGGCCTCGCAGGTACGGAAGGAAGAGCGTCAGCAGGATCACAATTTAAGCGACAGAAAGATTCAGAATTTTACTGCCCGTAGGGAATCGGAACATGGCGAAGATGATGCGGGTGGTTTTGAACAGGGAGAATCGGAACAGCAAAGCCTCACACAGAGAAAACCGGCGCGAAAGAAGGCTGGCAGGACCTTTCTGCTTGTCGCGGCCGCGGCGGCACTGATGTGTACGACTGTCTTCGCGGGTGTCGCGATCCGGGAGCGTTTTTTTACAGAAGCGGAAGGAAATTATGGGGTAAACATTACGATTGGTCCGGCAGAGACGGAGACGGAATCCGGAGACACTGACAGTTCCGCGGCTGCGCTGCTTTCCAAACTGGAGACACCGGAGGAAATCCCGGTGGACGTGACCGTGGAAGCCTCCTATATTCCGGAGGGGATGGTGCAGTACGACGACGGCTGGAAGATTGATTACGAGGACGACCTCTATGGCGGAAGCTTCAGTATGGGAGTACGGATTATGGATGAAGATCCCACGGAAACCCTGATTACGGAGACGAGTGTGGTGGACAGTGAGGTGCTGGAGATCAATGGACATTATGCTGTCTGGCTGAGTCTGAACTATAAGGACGATGGCAGCGGAAGTACAGTGCAGAAGATGCACATCCTTTATCCGGAGGTATGGCATATGCTTACCATCTATTCTCTGAACGAGGAAGTGACAAAGGAGGAACTGCTCAAGGTCGCGGAAGGCATAAGCCTTATCGGAAGTGAAGAAATGATGCCGCTGGAGGAAGTCTATACCATCAGTGATTATGAGGAAGAGACGGAGATGGAGGACTATGATGCCGAGGACGGCGTTTATACAACAGTAGATGTATCTGCTGTGGAGGATAATCTGCACCAGATTGGCGATTCCTTTGAGATATCTGCTTATTCGAAAAGTGAAGCAGATGAGGAATTTCTCCATACAGTCAGTGTCCGGGTCAGCGATGTTCAGGTATCAGATAACATGAATGCGCTCGGCGATGACTGGAAGAGCATATTGGATTCCGGAATGTACACCGATGCACTGCAGGAGAGTACGGATGAAGACGGCAACCTGCTGCCGGAGCTGATCGAATACGTGAAGACAGGAGATGGTATTGATTCTCTGAACACGGTGGTAAAGACCGAGGAAGCGGAACAGAAGCTGATCTGCGCCACCATCGAGTTTAGCAATAACGGAGCATCCGACCTGCACAATGTCCTGTATAACGCGAGTCTGATGACTCTGACAGAGGATGACGATGGCATGATGGTCTTTTATGATCGCAGTACGTTTGTGGAGGGGGACTGGGACTACATGACGGCATCTCGCAGCTATGAGATGGACTATTATACTGCCGGAGGAGAAGGGAATAACGGAAGCAATTATATTACCGACCTTAAGGCAGGAGAGACTGCTGTCGTCACAGTCGCCTGGATTGTCCGTGCGGATGAGATGCCGTATCTGTATCTGAACATGGATGGCGCCACCATCGAATTTACCGCAGAGGATCTGGCAGTAGGATATGTCGACTTCCGGTCACTGGGAAATTAAAATGCCTGGTCGACAGGATACTAAAACGTCAGAAGGCTCAAATACTGAAATGTTGAATTGCTGAACTGCTGAACTACTGAAATGCTCCGTGCGGGGATACATAAAACAGGATCTGATTGTTGAATTACACGCTCTGCGAAAGAGTGCAGCGAATGAAAATGCCCGGACATCCGGGCATTTTTCTTTGAAGAAATGAAACAGGTGCGGATATAAGAAAATCAAGTTGAGAAAATTGGTATGGTGTCGTATAATCCCGTTTTCGACACTTTGAGATTAGAAAAGAGGTGGAATCCCTTGTAA
>JAJQHZ010000052.1 GCA_021199475.1 Lachnospiraceae bacterium | reverse complement strand
TCATTAAGGAAAGAATCGAAGAAGGTGCAGATGAAAAGGCACCCTCAGATTGATTGAAGATGCCCATTCATCTGCACCTATTTCGATTTTTCCTGGTTGAACAAAGCGCGTCCGGATGATCGATCTTATGGATTTTTAATCTAGCCTTCTTATCACCAATAAGTTTGGCTTACAGGTTCTAAACAGATATCGGTATTGGCCTGCATGATGTGGTTTCCTGTTTATGACAACACAAACAAGCCTCCAGAGGAAGCTTCAAAAATATATTAAGTTGCATATTTTAACACCGCAGATGCGGCCTTACAGTTTCTGACGATTGCTGTGCTGTCAGCGGGACGATTCTCCCTCCGCAGGAATTACATGTGCAAATATCCTTGCCGTAAAGCAGTTTTATGATAGCTGACGCGTCCAGAGATTTCAGCCTGGATAAGTATTTTTTACAGCCGAGTAGATTTCGGCACAAAGTAACTTTTTTGTTTTTGACTCTGGATGAGAGCAGCCCGTAATGGCGAATTCGGACGAAGCGTTTTGGCGGTACGTGCATCAGAAATCTCCGGATAAACTCTTCACCGGAAATAGTCACTTCCTTCCACTGCCCCTGATTTTTATAATCCTTAACAGAAAAGGTAACTGTCGAATCCGTCATGTTTTTGATGCGGTGGTTGCTGATGGCAATCCGGTGTGTATATTTGCCGAGATATCTGATTACAGACTCCGCACCATGGAATGGCTTTTTGCAATATGGAACCCATTCTTTCCCATAGCAGGTATCCAGTAACTCTTTAAATGCATAATGGTTTTGATAAGATTTAGCGTTGCCGTGAAACTCCAGCCGTCCACCCTGCCATAGTGCTTTTAGTTCGGAAAGATACTTGCCACGAAATAGACGGGAAATCACTTTGATTGGCAGAAAGAAGTCTTCTCCTTTATCTTTCCAATGGCTGCTGGGATCAAGCCCTCCTCCAAGGACAATGGCATGGATATGCGGATGGAAGTTCATGGCGCTGCCCCAGGTGTGCAAAATAAAGACATAACCGATGTCAGCCCCAAGATATTTGGGGTCAGCGGCGAGCTCACTCAGCGTTGCTGAGGAAGCATGGTAAAGAGCATTATATAACAGCTTCTGGTTACTGTAAATCACAGGGTTCAGCTCTTCGGGAACCGTAAAGACCACATGAAAATACGGAGCATCCAGAAGGTCTTCCCTGCGCGCATCTACCCATTTTTCCTTAGGGAATTCCTGGCACATGGGACAGCATCTGTCCCTGCAGGAATTATAATGAATCTGGATATAGCCGCAGTCCTCGCACACACTGACATTTACTCCGAAAGCCCCGGTTTTGCAGTTCATGATGTGATATGCAGCTTTCCGCTGTATGCCAGACACAGGATGAACGGATTCGTATGCAGGATAAAAGCGGTTGAATACATTCTGGATAGTACATTCGCTGCTCATGCTTCACCGCCTTCCGGTGTATCAAACGGACTTTTGATACCGAGGAGTGTCTTGTTGCTGACATGCAGATAGACATCCGTGGAGCGTGGATCCACATGGCCAAGCAAGGACTGAATGTATTTAATATCCACCCCGCTCTCAAACAGATGGCTGGCAAAGCTGTGGCGGCAGGAATGGGACGAAACACGGCGTTCAATCCCGGCACGTTTAGCGCTGGCTTTAAAGAACTGATTTACGCTGCTTTTGTCAAGATAGCCGCCAGTCCATGTGCTGGGAAAAAGGATATCCCTTGGACGGCCGCAATGAAACCAGTATTCCGTAAGGAGGTCCAGGTTCTTCTGCGAAAGAATGGTGTAACGGTCAATGCGCCCTTTGGTCTCTCTGACATGTATGGTCATGTTGGAACGTGAAATGTCATCGTAATGCAGATGTGTGACCTCGGACACACGCAGGCCAGAGGAATACATCGTTGCAATGATAGCCTTATGCTTCAGATTAGGCGTGGCCTCAATGATAGCATTAATTTCCTGCCTTGACAAAACAACAGGAAGGTTGCGGTTCCGTTTCATCGCAGGGATTTCCTCATCATCCCAGTTGATTTTCAGTACTCTTCTGTAAAGGAAACGGAGCGCTGAACGGTAATGGTTATGGGTTTCCGGGGAACGACCCTCGAGACGTTTTTGGGCAAGAAAATCCTCCGCATCCGCCAACGTCAGTTCGTGTATTGATTTTCCAACGGAACGCAGGAAAAAATCGACTGTGTGGCAGTATGCCTTGATTGTAGAATCTCGCAGATTGCGTTTTTCTGCTTCTTTACGGATGGATTCAAAAATATCTTCGTACATGATAACCTCCTGAAAAAAAGTAGTAGTGTCTTTGGTAACAAACTATCTGTCAGGAGGGGCGTTAGCGGCATAATTTCGCTTGCGAAAGATGCCAGATAATGTTATTCTATGCATAAGCAGTGGGGATCTCCTTATTCGGCTGTTTTGTGTGGTAGCTTAACAATACCGTATAATGGAAGGATTTTCCACTGCTATTTAAATTTTATAAAATGAAAACTGCGCTACAGCCTTGGCAGGCCATCGCGCAGCGATTTTGTTCAA
>JAJQHZ010000086.1 GCA_021199475.1 Lachnospiraceae bacterium | reverse complement strand
ATACTTCCCATGCTCCGGAAGCTTCGCACTGCATTCTTGCGCCCCAGGTGCTGACATCATCGCCGCATACCGCTGCGATCTGTTCATAGGTAATGTAGCAGGTACTGCCGTCATAAACGCCCGAATCACTGCCGCTGCCATCCCAGTCGCCTACGCCTACGCGCATCCAGCCTGCTTCCGCATCCGGCATTACGATCCAGATTTCGCCGTTCTCACTCGTGTAAGTGATCTCCACAACAGAGCCCGGTACCAGTGCCGCAAGGATCTCCTCGGTCATATCAAAGCCATCCTGTGACCAGCCGTCGCCGCTCGTTGCAAAGCCTTCGAATTCAACCGCGTTCAGTGCTACCATCTGGTTGGAAGCTGTGCCAACCTTGATGCTGTACACTTCCCAGGCTCCGGAAGCTTCGCACTGCATTCTTGCGCCCCAGGTGCTCACATCGTCGCCGCATACTGCCGCGATCTGCTCATAGGTGATCTGCGCGATATTTGCGGATCCATTGTAATATGCGCTGTCAGAGCCGCTGCCGTCATAGTTGCCAACGCCTACGCGCATCCAGCCTGCTTCTGCATCCGGCATTACCAGCCAGATATCGCCATTCTCGCTGGAGTAGGTGATCTCTACAACAGAGCCCGGTACCAGTGCAGCAAGGATTTCCTCCGTCATGTCGAAGCCGTCCTGTGACCAGCCGTCGCCGCTTGTCGCGAAGCCCTCGAACTCTACCGCGTTCGATACCGCAAACAGATTCGAGCGATCCTCTGATGCAGCTGATACATACTCAGCCGAGGTATCCACGGAAAGAACATTGCCGTCCGCATCAAGGAATTTAATGTCGTCGATGTACAGCGTCGCTGCCGCATCGCCCTTGTAGTCCTTACCGGTATCCACTTCCAGAGATACGACAAGATAGCTGCCTTCTGTGAAGGTCAGTCCGTCACCCGGATCTACCGTGTAGCTGATGGTCTTCGGGTTGCCGCTCTCCATGTAAATGGACCAGTCTGAATAGTCTTTTGACAGATCCTCTCCGAGGAATGCGTAAATGCATCCTGACGCAGAATAGAAAGTCCCGCCCGGATTCGTGATGCCGACCGTCATTTCCACTGTGGAAAGCTGGGAAATCTGATCGCCAAGGAGTGCATCCGCCTGAATCGCCACATATTTCGCACTTGCGTCAGAAGCTACCTCCAGCGCTGTGGAGCCATTGTAGTCTACCAGCGAAAAGGTCGCGTCTGCCGCCGCACTGTTGATCGTCTTGTCATTGCCGACAAAGCCATACAGGCCGTCCTCAAAGTCGATGCTCACAGCACTTGCTTCTTCCGCGTACGCCGCGCCGCCGGAAAGACCGAGTACCATTGCCGCTGTCATGGACAGCGCGATGAGTTTTCTTGCTTTCATCTCTTTTCCTCCTTAAAAGAAAAATAATAAATTTGTTTGCGGCTTCGTCCCCCTATCCGACGATTCCGCTTCGCTCAACTCCCTCTATAAACTGCTTCTGCAGCAGGACATAGATGATGATCACCGGTATCATGACCAGCACGACGCCCGCGTCCAGATAAAGTTCAAGGATGCTCGGGTCATAGATCTTTTCCACGTTTGAGATGGAAGCCTCAATCGTGGAGATCTTTTTACTGATCACGATGTTGTCGCTGATCAGAAACAGCTTGGCGTAGAACGTATCGTTATACTGCCATACGAGAGAGAAGATTGCCACAGTTACAACAGAGGGCAGTGCATTTATGAGCATGATACGAAAATACGTGTACCATATCCCGCAGCCATCCACGAGCGCCGCTTCTTCGATCTCCTTCGGAAGCCCGCGGAAAAACTGGTTGAAAATATAAATGTACAAGCCCGACCTTAAACCGCATCCAAATACCGTCATGATATACATTGGTATGGGGGTGGATAAAAGGTTCACAGCCGATCCCGTGACCGCTTTTATAATTCCAAAGATATCAAATTTCGCAAATGTCATGTACAGCGGAAGCATGATCGTGTTGGTAGGGATAACAATCATAAGCACGACACAGCCGAACAGGACACTTTTAAATGGAAAATTGAATCTTGCGAATCCATAGCCAACCATCGAGCAGATAAACACCTGGATCACCATCAGAGTCGCCGAATAGATCAGGGAATTCTTCATCGTGGTCGCGTATTTCAGGTACTGGAACGCCAGCTTGTAGCGCTCCAGCGTCGGTTCCTGAGGAATCAGGTACACCATCGGGCTATAATAGTCCGAGTTGGAGAAAAAAGAACTGCTGATAATGCCCAGCACCGGTCCGAGGATCACATAGCTGACACCGATAATGAGAATCCACTTAAACACGGCCAGGATGAACTTCTTCAGATTAACCACCCAGCGCGTCATATCATTGACGAACTGCGCGTCCTGCGTAAAGCCCTTGACGAAATGTCCTGCAGCGGACTTCGCTCCGGCTTTCTTTCCTGCCTTTGCCTTTGCATTTGCGCTCATGCCTTCTTCCTCCTCTCTTAATTATAGTAGAACGTCCGCTTCTGGATAAATCCGCAGACAAGCACGAGGATCAGACAGGTGATTGCCGTGGAACACAGACTGAACACGGAGCTTAGCCCGTAATTCATATCCGTAAAAGCGGTGGTATAGGCCAGATCGACAACCTCTGAATTCGTGAAGCTATCCACCACAGTATAGACTACATTGGTAACAATGTGCGGCATGACCATCGGGAATGTGACCTTCCAGAAGGTCTCATACGCGGTCGCTCCCTCCATCTTCGCCACCTCATAGAACGAGGACGGAATCGACTGCAGCGCCGCGATAAAGATGATGATCTGCACACCGGAGGCATTGACAATATCGCTGATCCGCGATACCGCCCCCGACACGTATTCAATCAGCACCTGCGGGATACCAAGGGCAGAGAACATCTGAATATAATAGGTGATGCCCACCCCTCCGGATGCCTCCGCTGCCATCTCCGCGCTGGCGCTCGTGATGCCGCCGCTCATCATGCTGCGCGCCAGATCCATCGCGTCCACGATCGCGCCGGAGTTCAGGATCACCGGCAGGAAAAAGATGGCTCTCACAAGCGTCCTGCCTTTAAATTTCTGGTTCAGCAGCATCGCCATAAACAGACTGAAAAACGTAATCAGCGGCACATCGATCAGCATATTGCCGATGGACGTCGTCAGCACCTGCTTATAGGATGCATGCACACGGAACGCATAAATGTAATTCTCCAATCCGACAAATTCCAGCGAATAACCGCCGCCATTGTTGACCGTCAGATCCGACAGGGAAAACTGGACCGACATAAACAGGCTTCTCGCGTAGAACCAGATAAAACCGATCAGCCAGGGCAGGATAAAGAAGAATCCGGCGATGCTGCGCTTTCTGGTCAGCGTCAGAAATTTCTTTTTCGTCTTCATCCTTCTCACACTCCTTCCACTGTATAGCTTCTTGCAGGTACCGTCACGCCGTCTGCCGTCTCATCCTTCGTGCCGGTGTTCACATAGATCGTCACACCGTTGGAGTAGGTAACCGCCCGGACATTGCTGCTTACAATCTCATGTTCCACAATCTCAGCGCCGTTCACATACTTCAGCGCGTTGTTGACTTCCGTATAAACATACAGCGCATCGTCCGACCAGGTGCCGTATTCCGTAGAATAGAAATAATTCACACTGGTGTTTTTGATATCGCTGGACGACTGGTACGAGAACATGTAGTGCGGCGAAGCGCCGTTCTCGATCAGGCTTAAAATGATATCCGTCTCATCGCTGGTGTCGCTCAAATTGATGACGTCGCCCGAATAATCAATATAACCGTGGATCAGCATCTCGTAAAACGGCACATCCTCGTCAATGATGTAATAATCATTGCCGGTCAGCGGCACATTGATGATGTCGTCCGCGTAGGCAAACGCATAATCGTTCGCGTCATTCAGCATGACATTCTTTCCGGTCTCCTCCACTTCCGCTAAAGAACCGAGCACCACATCGAGCGCCTCCTCACGGTCAATGACGTTCGTCCGCTTCTTGTCAGAATGCAGCTCGTTTGCGAGATCCCGCAAGGAAATGCCGCCGATATCATAATTCTCAACTTTCGAAGTAAACTTACTGATATAACGCACCAGATATTTCGGAGAGATCAGCGCGAACCGGTTGGAAGAATAGCCCAGTCCCGAGGTCTGCCGCAGCGTGGTCGGATTGACCAGTCCGAATTCAGCGATATAGCCGGAGCCGTAGTACCGCGCAGATTCATTGCCAAACGAGTACCGTTTGCTGATCTCCGTCACCTTCTGGAAAGCCACATCCGCGTAGAACGTGCTTCCGGAGGAGGTAAGACTTTCACTTAATTCCTCCAGTGCCGACTTGCTTCCCACCTTCGATGAAAGATGGATCTGGTCCACCACGCTGTGGTAATAGCCGCCGTTCATCCAGCCCTGGAAGTTCATCACCTGATTCGTAATCCCGTTCGCCGACAGGCTTTCCGATATCTCTCCGGCCTGTTCAAAGGTAGTCATCGCATAAACGCCGTTGTACTGTGCCCCCAGGAAATACTTCGTCATCGTCACACCGCCGAGGATGTCATAATAGAACTTGATGTCTTCCCCGGAAGCGTCCTCCTGTGCGGTCAGTACTCCTTCTTCCACCAGACGGTTCCGGTAATAATTCGCAGCTCCGGAATAGGTCGCGTCCTCCTCTGTCAGCATCGTATAGCGGACCGTCAGGTTCGCGTCATAATACTCATCCTCCACAACCGGAAGATCCGCCTCATTGCCCGTGGTACCGAACATAGAAAGCTTCTCATTTCCGCGCAGGACAAACGTCGCGTACACGTAATTGTAGCTGTTGATCTTGCCGGAAACACCGGCCGAGATATAAGCCAGCGACGCGCCGTCCTCAATGGTGGCAAAAATACCCGACTCCTCCTCGCGGAACAGCCCGAAGAGCGCCATCTTCGCGTCCTCCGAATTCTCCAGTACGGTGTACTCCGCCATCAGCGGGTCGATGCCGTATACATACTCCGAATAGTTGGAGACCGAAGTCCCATTCTTTCCATTGTTGAAGTAGATCAGCGATCCGGAGCCGTTCGGCACCAGCATGTAACCGTCCTCTTCCGTCCCTGCCGCGCCGAAATAGCGGAGCAGCTGGATGCGGTAAATCGTACCGCCGCCGTTCTCCACCACCTGGCTCATGGGAATCGTCACTTCCACGCCATCGTCTGTCAGACGGTATTCCAGCGGAATCTCAAAGGAGATCGGCACCGCACCTTCAATGCCGGAGCCCTCCATCTCACGAAGGTAATCTTCTTCTGTAAATCCGGCTTCCTCAAAGTACTTATTCAGCTTACGAATCTGGGAAGCGCCCGTTTTCGCGGATTCCAGCAGCTCCAGATAGCCGTCCGCCAGGCCGCTCGTCGTACCTTCCGTGTATTTCTTTGCCACCTGCTTCGCATCATCCTCGGAGAGCTTCGACATCACGTCGTTCAGCGTCTCCTCGCTGATGTACTCCGGCACAATGCCTGTCGATGCGGTCATATCACCGATGGTGTAGACAAACCGGATCCCGTCCTCGATGGCCTCGACCTCGAGCTGATCAATCGAGGTACAGTAGCTGTAGGAATCGTAGGTACCCGTGGTCCGCGAGGTGTTGTAATAATCCACGATCAGCTGCGACCTCATGTAATTTTTGTTGGTCTCGTTCGCGACCGAATCGTCCTCCAGGTCTACCGGATTTGAATATGTAATTTCCCCATTGCGCTTATCCACGATCGCAACCGCGCCGCTCTCGGTGTCCGCGTAAAGCTTTAAGGTATCATTTTCCGCTGCCAGCACCATGCCGGCCACATCACTTACTTCCTCCGAAAGTGACGTAAATTCTGCACCTTCCTCATACTCGTAGGTGGTCAGGTAGTCCCGGTACACATTGTAGGAATGGTAATGAAAATACCACCATCCCAACAGGGATACCGCCGTGATCAGGACGATTCCGATCAACACGAGAAGGATTTTTCTGCTCTTACTCATCGTCTTTCCTCCTTGCCATGTCCCGATTTGTTTTGCAAATCGAGAACCTGTTATGTTCTGAAAATCAGTTCCTGATAGATACTGTAGAAGAAGCTGTATACCTGATTGATCAGATCCGCCACCAGAAGGATCAGGAAAATAATGATCAACATGGCCAGAAATGTCAGTACAATCGTGAGCAATGTCTTCCCCAGCGTAAAATTCTGCACTGTCATGATCCCCATCAGTATCATGATCAGCCCGTAGGCAACGCCGATCGCGAGGATCATCCAGTAGAACGCCTGCTCCCCGTCCGCCACAAACTGGCTGACGATGGTCGCCAGATTAAAGCAGAAGATCATCGGAGTCATCCCGTAGCCGATCGCGATTGCGATATCCTTCATTCTGCCTTCGCCTTCCATCAGGCAGGTGATCGACCAATTGCTCACACAGAACAGCAGATACAGAAGCAATACCGCACCCAGCTCTGTCAGGCTGTTCACCGACCTCGGATCCGTGTCGTTGACCACGAAGCTCGCCAGCAGACGGTTTGCGGAAAAACTGAACGAAAACAGGATCACCAGTACGACCGCGATCGGCACACTGCCGCGTCCGCGGTGGCGGATCTCATAGTAAGCGTCCATCGGATGGCTCACCGTGTAAAATGCATATTTCCATTTTTCTTTCGAAAATAAACTGTTCATTTACGCAAGCCCCCCTTCTGCCGGTTTCGATATCCTGGATTTTTCAGGACGCTTTCTTCTTTTTAATACCTGCCTTACAATGATCCAGATCACGATCACTGCGATGATCACCGTAAGTACGTAACCGACATTCTCTGTCAGGATCTCGTTCCGGTAGCGCTTCCAGGCAATGGAATAGTATTTCTGGTTCATGCCGAGCTTTAAGTATTTCATCGCCAGCTGATTCTCGCCGGCGGTCAGATACGCCTTGCCGATACCGGTGTTCGCCAGCTCATTGTTCTCATCCAGTTCAAGCACCCGTTCCCAGAGCTCCACGGCCTGTGTCTCGTCGCCGTCGTAGCGGAGCCCGGTCGCCTCATTGATCAGGGAGCCGTACTCCGTTGCCGAGAAGATCATGACCGACCCATAATAAGAATCCAGGACAATCAGATTGCTGCCGCACTCATCAATCGCGATCGGCGTATTGAATGTGCCCTCCTGTGTCCCGAGACCGCCAAAGATATAGAGCAGGTTGCCCTCACGGTCATAGGTAAAAATACGTCCGCGCTTACGATCCAGCACCGAATAAATGCCCTTCCCGCGGTAGGTCACATCGGTAAATTCCGAAGGGCCCGCGTAGGTGCCGTAGGTGCCGGTCGTGAGGTCGCCGCCGACGTTGCCGTTTTCGCCCTTCTGGATAACGTCCTCACCGCTCGGGTTCAGCCGCCGCACGCCCTGTTCTCCGTCCGAATCGATATTGGATGCATAGACAAAACCGTCCTCGTCGACGTCAATTCCCGTGAACTCCGTCGGAATATAGAGCTGCTGATTCGCGCGCTCTTCCTTGCTTGCCAGTCTTCTCCAGAATTTTTCCCAGAGCGTGATCTTTACTTCAATCGTCCCGAAATATCCGATGAAGGAGCCTTCACTGTCAAAGACCAGAATCCCTTCAAACGCGTTCTGGCAGATGACATACACACGATCCGCATAGTCAACCGCAACCTTCAGCGGAATGAAATCAAACCCATCCTCCAGTATGTTCGACTGCGGATTGTCCACAATCTTGACAAACTCGCCGTCCAGCGTCAGCACGACAATGCGTTTGTTGTTGGAATCCGCCACGTAAAGCTGTTCATTTTCCGAAACAAACACGCCGTAAGGAGCGCTGAAGGTATCCTCTTCCCCGTCATGATCAAAGGTCTCGATCACCTGCAGCACTTCATCCATGTCAGAATTCAGAACCACGATACGGTTGTTCCCTGTGTCCGCCACATAGACAAGCCCCGCATCCGATACATAGAGATCCTGCGGCTCGGCAAAATTGCCGATTCCGAGCGTGTCCCCGGTCACAGAGCCTGCCGGCACGTAGGGTGCCGGAGTATATACAATGTCATTCCAGTACGTATAATTGTAAGAATCGTACGGAAGCTCATCCGCCAGCGCCTGCAAAGGCACCTGAGCCAGGATCAGCATAGCGGTCAGAAGGCTGAAAATTCTTCTTTGAAAACCGCGCCGCGGGCGGAACGGTCTGTGTTGTTTCCTTATTTCTCTCATTCCATCCCCTCCCGTCATTCTTTCATACCGGACGTCGTCATCGTCTCCAGTACGTTGCTCTGGCAGATCAGGAAGAAAGTGATCGGCACGATGGCGATGATAAAGGTCACCGCGGCCGCCGCGCCCGCTCTCGCCGTTCCGCCTGCAGAGATCTGCTGCAGTGCGTACTGCAGAGGTTTCAATTCCTCGTTGCGCAGGAACAGGCTTCCTGTATTGCCCCACATCTGCTGGAACTGGAAGATCGCCAGTGTCAGCCAGGCCGGCTTTACGTTCGGCATGACAATGCTCCAGAAAATCTTCCACTCGCTCGCTCCGTCCAGCCGGGCCGACTCCAGCAGTGCGTCCGGTATCTGTTCCATGAACTGTTTCATCAGGTACAGGCCCATGCCGTAGGAGAACGCCGGCAGGATCAGCGCCGCGTAGGTATTGTTGATATGCAGCCAGCTGATAATCAGATACTGCGGAACCTGCGTCACCTGCCAGGAGAACATCATCGAAAGCACAACCATGTTGAACAGGATTGTCTTGCCCGGGAAATTGTGCTTTGCCAGCGGATAAGCAGCCAGGGATGCGAAGATCACGTGTCCCACCATACCTCCGCCGGTAATGATAACCGTATTCAATATGTATCTTGAAAACGGTACCCAGGAATCGTTCATGATCACGAACAGATCCGTAAAGTTATCCAGGGATGGGTTCCGCACAAAAATCTTCGGCGGATACTGGAACAGTTCATCCAACGGCTTTAACGCATTGTTGATGATCATCACCAGAGGCAATGCCATGAACACACCGCAGATCGCCATGATCACAAACAGCAGCGAATTGCCTGCCATCGAGCGGTTCAGCTTTTTCTCTCTCGGCCGTTTCCAGAATGGAATCTTTCTTAAATTCTTCTTAAGGGCAGCTTCTTCGGATGTCTTTGCTCTGCTCATTCGCCTACCCTCCTTAATACTCTCTGTACCAGCTGGTTCGTGCCCACCATCAGCAGGAACAGCACCGTTGCGATCGCGGATGCATACCCCATCTCAAATCGCGTTGACCCGTAATCGAGAAGATGCGTGACCACCGTCGCGCCCGCGTAGTTGACGGAGGGGTTGCCGGCCAGCTGAATGGAAATATCCGCTACCGCGAAAGACTGCGTGATCTGCATGACCGCGCCGAACATCAGCTGCGGCTTCATCGCCGGGAGCGTCACATACCAGAGCTCCTGCCAGCGGTTCTTTACTCCGTCCAGCGCCGCCGCCTCATACAGGTTCTTGTCCACCGTCTGCAGGCCGGCGATAAACGACAGGAAACCGGTACCAAGAGACAGCCACAGCTGTACGATGATCAGCATCGGCAGCACGTATTTTTCAGTCTTCATCCAGCTGATGGCTTCATCAATAATGCCAAGCCTCAGCAGGATACCATTGAGGTAGCCATAACGGTCGCCGGTCAGGATCAGGCTCCAGACCATGTAGGCGTTGCCGCAGATACTCGGTGCGTAAAAGATCAGCGTCAGGAACGTGCGAAGCGGCCCCTTAAAGTCATTGATGATCCACGCGAAAAGCAGGCAGAGGATGTAGCTGATCGGGCCTGTGATCACCGCGAAGATCAGAGTGTTCTTCAGGGCGATCATGAAAATGTCATCCTCCAGAAACAGCTTGATGTAGTTATTCCAGCCATTGAATGTCGGCATCTCCAGCATATTGAAGTAGGTAAAGCTGAAGAACACAGACATCAGCACCGGCAGCACCGTAAACAGGAAAAACAGGATAAAAAACGGCGCCAGCATTGCATAGCAGGTCTTATTCTTTTTGATCTGGTAGCGAAGCGTTTTCTGCTTTGCTGCTATTTCCGCAGCGCTGACTTGAGCCACCGCAGTGTTTCCCGCATCCGCAACGCGACCCGGATCTTTCTTTCTGCTCATACTCTCGATCTCCTTCCCTTATCTCCTACGCAAAGCCCATCCGAACAAAGTGAGGATTTTCATGGGCTTTGCTCCATGCATGCTTTTTTATTCCGCCACCGTAAGCCCCAGCTCGGTGCGCTTGTAGGTAATCTCTGCGTTGATATACAGCACCTTGTCCATCAGTTCCTCCCGCGGCGAAGCCGTATCCAGGTTGGTCACTACCGTATAGAACGCGTTGTAAACATTTCGCCACGAATAGTAGCCGCCCGGCACCTGCGGGATGCCGTCCACCCACTCGAACGCAGCCTCCAGCGCTTCCATATCATCCACCGGCCACGCCATGTTCTCAAATGCTTCCAGATTCGCGGTCGGCACTCGTGCCGCGGAACCCATCAGGCTCTCCATCTCGCGTCCGTACTGGGTCTGAACTTCCGCCGAGGTCCACCATTTCAGGAACTCCCAGCATTCCTCCGGATAATCCGTGCTCGCCATGATCATGCTCGCAAGACCCGTGCAGGCTACACTGTGATCGACCGTTCCGTCCTCCTGCACCGTACCCGGAATCTGTGTGAAGCTCCAGAGGCCTTCAATATCCGGTGCGGATACCACCAGGTTATTATACACGGTATAGTCCGCGATGATGATCGGACACTCACCGGTACGGAAACGTTCTTCCACGCTCGTCTCATAGTCCAGACCGTAATCTGTGTAGTACTCGCAGAATTCCTTGAATACATTGACGGCTGTATCGGAATCCAGCGCCGAGGCTGTCCCATCCTCTGTGTAATAGGAACCTCCGTACTGATAGAGCAGGGAGGCAAAGAGCTGTTCCGTCGGCAGCATACCAAACTCCATCTGGTTCTGCGCGAGAACAGTCATGACAACCTTCACGTCATCCCAGGTCTCGGGTACTTCCAGTCCCAGCTCCTCCAGAATATCCTTCCGGTAAAACATCACCGGGAAAGTGGTCGTCTCCGGCAGTGCGTAGGTCGCGCCTTCAAACTGCAGTGCCTCCATTGCCGCATCGGAGAACCGCTCCGTCACCTCCTCCAGATCATCAAACTGGGAGAGGTCCAGCACAGCGCTGCGAATACCATAGTTGACCGGCGTATCATTGCCCGTGTTTAAGACCGCCCCGGCGATGCCATTCGTATTCGCGACCTGAATCGCCACGTCAGGGCCCTCTCCGGCAAGCTCCGCCTTTAAGAGCGTACTCATATCGACCAGCTGAACGTTTACATTGATATTGTATACACTCGTAAACGTCTCATCGATCATTGCCTTGATGACATTCGCCTGATCACGGCCGGTACCGATCCAGAGCGTGATCGTCCCCCCATCATTCGTATCCTCCGCGACGTTGCCGATCTGGTTGTAATCAATAATGAACGAATAATACAGACGGCTGCACTCATACGTAACTCTGTCCCAGACGGAAGTATTTTCATATGTAATGGTCTGATCCGCCGAATAAATGTTGATGCGGTCGATTGCCAGCGGCTGCTCGATGACCTGCGTGATCCAGTTGCCGCAGGCACGGACATTCGTCTTATAGGAACTGATCGTGCGCACGAAATATTCCGGGTCTTTGATCAGAGAGTCCAGCTGGTCACGCATCGTGAGCAGTACCGTCTCTTTATCTGATTTATCACCGATCAGCGCTTCGAGCGCCTCGATTGCCCCGTTCAGCTGATCACGCACTGCCGTCAGCTCATCGACAAGTCCCGGCAGCGTACTCTCAATCTGATAGTCGCGGTAGGTATCCGGCGACACGCCCGTGATCTTGATGATCTCGCGGTAAATGCTGTTCAGCTGCGTCACGCAGTCCTGCACCTCGCTGATGATATCGGAGAAATCACCCAGCACGACTTCCATGCGGATGGTGTGATGTCCTTCTTCCAGATAGAAGGAATAGGCGTTCCCATCCTCATCCGAAAGTACATCTTCTCTCCAGCTGGAGCTGTAGGTGAAGCCGTAGGCTTCCAGCTCCTCAAACGGCACCTCCCCATCGATCGTGATCCGGCGCGACACATAGATACCGCGCACCGTGTTCTGCGCATCATAAAGGGAAATATTGTAGTAGCCACTCTCCGGCACATCAAAATCCCATTCAATCCATTGTCCGACCAGACGCCAGGAATTGCCGCCGATCGTATTGTTCAGCAGCGCCTTCGCACTCGACGGAGATACCGATGGAGAAGACTGATCCTGAATCGGGTAAAGCATCTGGGAAGAGCTCTTGGTCGCGTTCTCACCCTCAATCGTAATGGAAATACCGGTCGTCTCTTCTGCCCCGGCGGCATCCTGTTCCGCCTTGACCTCTTCGTAAGAAGACGTCTCCTCTGCCTTGCAGAAAGTAATCGCATTGATCACCATCGGCTCGCGCTCGGAAAGCAGAGAGATGGTGTGTTCTCCTTCGGTCAGATACACCTTCAGCGGGGAAGTGATGTAACCATCGCTGTCATAGACATAGCTGCTGATCCACTCCGGCGCCTCGGTCATGCTCGGCTTGTTGTCATTGCCCTGATTGTCCTTACCCCAGTCATAGGTGGCAGAGCCGCTCTCATCCGTACCGCCCGCTTCCACATCATAAACCCACACACGGTTAAATGAGATCAGTGCCAGCTCCTCATACGGCAGCTCCCCGTCAATAAAAATCGCACGCTCAATCGAAGAGCCTTTCCCTTCTACCGGAAAATAATCCAGTACGATGTTGTAAAAGCCCTCTTCATCCACGGTAAACGTAAACTCCGCCAGAGAATCCTCACTGGTGTATACGCTGTCTCCCTCCAGACCCTCATAGTCCGTGTAGATCACCGGATCCACCGTCTCATCCGACTCATCATAACGATCCAGATCATCTGCGGTCACGACAATCTCCATATCCGGGTAGACTTCATCGAACCCGGCCAGATATTCCTTGTAATCCGGAATGGAATCGTCCACGGTATACGTACTCACGATCTCATCGAACTCATCCATCGTCATATTCGTTGCCGCAGTATTCATCGCCATGATCGACGTAAATACAAGCACTCCGACCAGCATATGAAGCAGCGTGGACAGTCTGCGGTTCTTTACCACTGCCGCAGGCCATACGCGCTTTCCGGGAATCGCCGCGGATGCACCGCGTCTGCTTTTTTCAGGAACTGCCATTGTAGATGCCATCTCTCACTTTTCCTTTCCTAAATTGTCGTAGATTCGCTACGCGAATCTGTTTTCATTTTTCTCTTTTCCCCATTCTCCTGATCCGTTTTCCCGGTATCGTAGTACCAGGCATCCTCCTGCCCTTCCTCCGGCTTTGGCATATAGGCAAGCAGCGCCTGCTCCATCATAAAGGTAATCACCAGACACCAGAGTCCGGGTATGAACAAAATGCACGGCATGGGCAGCACATAAAACTGCAGCCAGGCAATCCCTGCCGTCCCCGCCATGATCACGATCGTGTATGGGAAAAAGCGGATGCACATCAGAAACGCCAGCTTCCAGCAGTTCGTAAGCTTCATCTCAAATCTGGAAAGCACCGGAAATACATACACGGCCACTGCGGCGCTGATCAGCATCAGCACATTGTAAATAACCACCATATGAGACCGCTCATTCACCTGCGAATATCTTCTTCCAATGTAAAGAAGCCCAAACCATACCGCCAGCTCCAGCACCAGCAGAATTCCTTTTTTCATCGTCCGCTTCATAGAGCTGAAATACTCCTGAATTGGAGCACCTCTTTCTCTGCGTATGCTCTTGATCGTCGCATAATAAAACGATGTGAGCGCGGATCCGATGGTAACGACCGGAATACAGGTGATCAAAAAAACAATATTGAGAAGAATCAGCTCCCCGGTCCGGTAAAGAAAGCTCATCACCTTACCGTCCTGAGAAAATAATTCATTCCACCACTTTCTCATCTCTCATACCCGCTTTCCCTGCGTTTTTTTCTCCTCCGCCGCCCGTGGCCGCTGCCCCATCTCCCTGCTCCATCCTGCTTCCCCGGCAGGCATTCCCGCAATCCGGAAACACAAGTCACAGCACCAGTCCCGGTTCATTGCCATTAATCACTCGTCACGAATCGGATATGTCGTCAGATCCGGCAGCTCATCCAGCGTAATCACCGCATCGCTCTCATACGCCTTCACGAGCATCTCACTCTCCGTGTACGTGTCGTTATATGCATAAATCGCCATGCTCTTCGCGACAAACTCGCCGCCCCAGGTGCACCAGAAGCCCCACATCGCGCCGTCCCGCACCGCCAGGTCCGGGTCAAACACACATCCGTTTTCCGAGAGCACCACCATCTTTGCGGGGCTTGTGTAATTCACGGCGGTCAGATAAGTGTCCACCTGAGAGGTATATACGTGTTCGCCGGGGTAAATATCCTCACCGATGATATCCACATACTCATCTCCCGGATACCAGTCGGCATCCTGTCCGTTCCACACCCAGATCAGGTTGTTCAGTCCATAGACATTCGTCAGCTGATCATAGAGAAGGATGTAGAGCTGCTTATAGGCCTCTGCTCCCGAAGCACCCCACCAGAACCAGCCGCCGCTCGCCTCATGCAGCGGCCGCCACAGAACCGGCACACCCGCATCCTGCAGAGTCTGAAGCTGTTCGGCAATTGCCGCGATGTCATCCAGAAGCAGCTGATAGCCCTCCTCATCCCCGCCGTTCATAATTGCCGCGAGATCAATATTCGTGCCTTCCACATAAAACCCGTTGTACCACTCTCCCGTCAGATACTTCGACGGAGCGTTCCAATGCCAGCAGAAGGTGACAATGCCGCCATTCTCCCAGAACTGAATCGCATACTGCGTCGCATTGGATGTGCTTCCGTTCTCCGCACGGGAAGGGGAATATTCAATGAAATCAAGACCCAGGATGGCCGGATATTTGCCGGTCTCCCGGTAAACGACCGTGAATTCCTTTCCGTACTGCCCGTCTTCCGAGTATTGTCCGGAAAGAATCGAACTGCCATAATGGTCTGCCAGATAACTCATGAGACGCTTTGCATTGTCCGTCGCGTTCTCATTGCTCAGCCCGGCAGAAACATCATAGATAGAAGTGTCAAGGGCTTCCGATGCCGTGACCTCCAGACGGTCCAGATACACCCAGCCCCAATATTCCGAATAAGTAACCTCGTGCGTCCCCGCTCTGAGGTACGCCCGCTTCATAACAGAATCCGAAAAGGATTCCTCTTTCATGGTGACCGTGCCCAGATTCTCCCCGTCCACGATCACGTAGTTTTCCTTATAACCGCCCATACTCGCGGTGACAAAATTCAGATCATAAAAGCCATCGCTATCCACCGAAATCGTAAAGGTACAGGCATCGCCCTCTTCGGAAAACCCGGTCACATAACCGGTGCCGGAAAAGCCCTCCGCCGAAGCATCTGTATGAGCATTTCCGACGCAAAGAGCCTCCTCCGCCTCGTAAATCATACCATCCGCAGCCAGAGCAGCAACAGGCGAAGCTAAAAGCAATGCAGCCGCAATACCCAGACATCCACACAAAATCATTCTCATCATAACGCTCCCGATTTCGTTAAGTAACTTAATTAAGTAACAGTATAGTAAAAAGAAGAACGTCTGTCGTTATGCATTTGTGTGTTTTGTTATTTATTTGTGCGCACCTTTGTCAACTTCGGCCATTTTTACAAAATTTTTGTGTTTATTTTGTGAAAGATTACTATTCAAAATTTTCGCTGTTTCGAAAAGCTTCTGCAGTTTTTTTACGGAAATTAGCTAACAAAAGCAGGAAGCTTAAATCCGTAAAGAAATAGACTTTACGCCTTCAATATGCTATAATTGTTCTGTAAATAAACCCAGTAAAGTTCTTTGTCACGATGATAAGATATAACGAATGAGGCATTCCAAAAATGCAGATACCCGAACTGTTTCCTTCCATTCTGGAACGGATTTTATCCGAATACTCAGAGGGAACCATCTCAGATTTTATACCGGACTCTTACACGTCGCTGCCTGAGCTGCAGGAGCACATGCTGTATCCCTGCGCGGGCGGCGCGCGTTGTCTCCATAATCCGGATGCCTTTGCGTTTCAGGATCTGGATTGCTATTTATTTCTGTATACGAATGACGGACAGGGCGTAATCCAGTCGGAAGGCGACAGCCGTATGCTGGATGCGGGCAGCCTGCTGTTCTGGGACTGCCGCGACTATCTCCAGCTGCGGCCGGTCACTGCCGGCTGGTCGGTCCGCCTGCTCTTCTTCTCGGGTGATACTGCGCATATCTACTATGAAGAAATCTGTAAGCTTTCCTTTCCGGTCTTCTCCTTTCCGGAGAAATCCGCCGCAATCGATAATCTTCGCAGGCTGACTGAATTCGGCCAGATCACCTCACCGCATCATGCCATCGAAGCCAACCGGCTTCTGACAGACTTTTTGTCAGATTTACTCATGAATCTGCATGTCGGCCAGTTCGACAAAAAAGCCCCCCCATCGTACCTTCAGAAAATCCGGGCTCTGTTCGACTCGCAGTATCAGCAGACCTACTCGATTACAGAGCTGGCCGAGTCCTTCCAGATCAGCCGTTATCGCCTCAGCCGGGAATTTTCCGAGTACTACGGGCAGTCCCCCATCAAATACCTGAACAGCGTCCGCCTGATCCACGCCCGCTCCCTCCTTGAGACCAGCAGTCTGCATGTGCATGAAATCTCGTCTGCCGTCGGGTTGGTGAGAGACACCCATTTTATCAGTCTGTTTAGTTCTGGGGCCGGCTGG
>JAJQHZ010000001.1 GCA_021199475.1 Lachnospiraceae bacterium | reverse complement strand
TGAAAAATCAAGGAATTCTGCTCTTTTTTTATTCCAAAAGTGTTTAAGACCGGATAATAACACATGTTTGCATAGAATGCAAGCAGTATTTTCATGTTTGTGTAATTGTGTTTGCCGATACGGAAACACTGTTCACGTATCCAACACAGAATGGACATTCTTTTGTCACAAATGAAATGATAAAATGCAGCAGCAGTTTAAACACTGCCAAACTATTTTCAGGAGGCATTCCTATCATGAAATGCAATATTAAAAGAAATCTGTCCTCCTTCCTTTCCCTGACGCTCGCCTTTGCACTTGCCGCAGGCAGCGGAGTAAACGCCAGTGCCGGAGAAAGTGAAGAAACACCAGCAACGGCTGCCGCAGAGGAAGCTCTGTCTGAAACCCGTACTGGTACATCAATCGTCGATAGCTATTATCTTGTAACAAACATGTACGGCGATGGACAAAAGCCGTGGTATCTTGTGATCGACTACGGCGTAGAACTCGACCCGTCAGGTGTCTCGACGGAAGATTTTGAAGTGAATAATTATGAGATTGAGGCCGTTTACACAAATTCAGAGCCTTCTCTTCCTGACAGCAGTACCGCCGGGAATTATGTGCTGATCGAACTTTCCACCGACTATACTACCACAAACTACGGCGGGAGCGGCTCCGGCAGCAGCGGAACGGATGCGGATAGTTCCTTCGGGAACGGCTCTTTGGGGGATGATTCACTTGAAGATGGCTCTGAGGGCGGGCGTTCCCTGGGAGAAGACTCCTTCGGAGATGATTCTTTCGGAAATGATTCTTTTGGAGATAATTCTGCGGAAGACAGGGAGAATTCCGGTAATAGCGGAAGCTCTGAATTCCTCAGCTATGAAGAAAACGAAACCGAATCCGGTGATCTGGATGGTCTGAATGATTCCGGCTTCGGCAATCGCGGAGACCGCTCGGATGTAGGCAACTCTGGCATAGACGATTCCGGAATGGATGACTCTGACACGAAAGACTCCGGCACAGGCGGCTCCGGCATGGGCGACTTCGACGCGTCCGGCAAGGCAGACCGCTCCATACAGGGCGGCAACAACAGCAGAGGCTCCATGTTCTCCTCACAATCCGCGCTCAGCAACCAGCTGACCGTGACGTTCCGGCAGACCGGCAGCATCTCCTGTCTGGATGGAACGACTCTGGATGCGTGGGCAGAAAGCTGCACTACCGATTATGAAAATAATGTAAATCTTCTGGTTGAAAACTTTTCTCAGTATACCTTTACACTCTCAGACGGTACTTCCCTGATGTACAGCCTGTATCTGCCGGATGATTACTCGGAAGACACCGAATATCCTCTTGTTCTGTTTATGCCGGACGCCACCGGGGAAGGCAGCGATGAATATCTCGCCCTGACGGAAAGTCTGGGCGGTGTGATCTGGACGACCGAAGAATGGCAGAGCGAGCATGAAACGATTGTGCTTGTCCCGCAATATGAATCTTCCAACACGGAAAACCCTGCGTATACCATGGAGCTGGTCACTGAAATCGTCAGCCAGTACAGTGTAGATACATCCAGAGAATATCTGGTCGGACAGTCTTCCGGAACCATCCGCTCCATCAAGCTGCTCATTGATTATCCGGATGAATTTGCCGGCGCGCTTCTGGTTGCCGGACAGACCGATTCCGCTTATACAGACTCGATTGCGCAGTTGTCCACGCAAAACATCTGGATGATCTGCTCCGAGGGTGACGCGAGAGCCTATCCGGGCATGACCGAGATTACCGAAGCCGTGGAAGCGGAAGGAACCGAAGTGACCATTGCCCAGTGGGCAGCTACGCTCACCGATGACGAGCAGGAGCAGCTGGCAGCCGAACAGGCTTCGGCTGGAACCACAATCAACTGGACCGTTTTCGATGCGAATACCGTAATGAGAGATGATGTAACTTCCACGGACGCTACAGAACACATGAATACCTGGCGAGTAGCCTACGATCTGGACACGGTAAGGGAATGGCTGTTTGAACAAACACTGTAAGAACGGAATCACAAACAGAAACGTGAGTCGCCAGGCGCAAACGATTATCAGGCCGGATAAGAAAGTATCCGGCCTGTTCTGTCGCTGTTTATTTTAACAATCTCTTTTCTGATTCCTCCTGCTCTTTATACCGCTTCGGAAAGAGGATATAGGACACAAAAAATTTTCTATATTTCCTGTAAAGACTGGGATCGGCGACTCCCTTTGTCCGCGTAATCGAAGTAGCCAGCCGCACCGGCGAAATTCTCCTGTCGTAAACCAGATACCGTTCCTTCCATACAGTCGGGTCAAACTTGCTTTTAAACCGGTAAAGGTTTTTGAAGTCATATCCGAAGTCCATATTGTTGTAAATGGCATGCATCAGTTCTTCGATTCTGTCCGTATCCGGCTTTGTCACATCAATCCCCGCCAGAGGCGCAATATTCAGGCTGACCTCTTCCACGCCCTCTTCTTTCATTTTCATAGCCGCTGAAATAATCGCGTGCTCCATCTCCCCGGTCGGCCCGTCCAGCTTCCGGTACATCACGTCTACACAATATCCCTTCCCGCTCTTATACGGCAAAAAAGATAAAACCGTCAGAAGCTTTCCATCTGCATCTCTGGAAAGAAAATACCGTCTGCCATAAGGCATATCGAATTGTAAATCCCCGACCGAATAGGTAAGCTTCAGCTTTTTGTCAGCAAACCACTGTTCTTCCAGCGCTGCGATTTCCTGTTCCAGTGACTGGTCTCTGCCCGCCTGCGGACAATATTCTTCTGCGGTCACTCCCGCCCGGTCGAGCTTTGCCACATTTCTTCGCAGAGCGCCTTTCTTTCCGCCGGAAAGAGAATAGCTCCCCAGCTCCAGAATCGCTTCCTCCCCATATTTCAGCACGGAAAAACCTCTGTTTTCCAGAAATCTGGCCGTTTCCAGGCTGACAGAATTAAAAACGGGCCGATAGCCATTGTTTCTGCAAAACGCAATATATTCGTCTGTCAGCTGTGGGATATCCTCCGTCCTGCCCGCCGGGTCTCCCTGGCTCATGGCTCTTTTCCCCGCCAGCGTATAGGGAACCACACCCGGTACACTTTTCCCAAAAAAGTAGCTGCTATCCGGGCTCAGCGACAGGCCATGCTGGGAGTCCGTTCCATATTTTTCAATAATTTCTGCAGCTGCTGCCTGTCCCGGATTCTCAGACACTCTTTTTTCCATTATATCATTCCGCCTTTCCGCAAAAAGAACCAATGAGATTATGAAACCCGGTTACCAGATTCCTTCACTCTTCACCTGACTGTCTGGAAAAAAATCTAAAATCAGTTTTATTGTCTGCTCATTCTGCTCTTTCCACGAAATCGAGGCTTCCCCATCGCGTCCGGATGAAGATCTATACGCCGCAAAACCCTGATGATTCGCGCCTTCCAGCATAATATTTACAGAGCTTGCAGGCAGATTGTCATTGTATTTTTCCATGAACGTATTATTCATGATACCGTCATGATCGGCGGTAATGCGAATGGCACTGATATCCAGACCGGAAAGATCTACAGAAGCGTAGGTGGCCAGAAGTGCCACGCCAAGCAATCCTTTTGGCTGTGCGGCCGCAATCCGGCTGACAGGCATGCCGCCCAGAGAATGACCGATCAGAATCCAGTTTTCAATCTGGGTGTTGGACTCCATAATCTCCAGTCCATGTTTTGTTCCAAACATACTTAAGTAAAACAGCTGCTTTGGGATCACCACCGTATGTCCTTCTTCATGCAGCAGCTTCGCGAGATATGTATAGGCCTTTTCATCTGTTTTCGCACCGGAAAAAATAATGAAACCGGTTTTACTGCTTCCGCAGAAATAATAATCCCTGCCAACCAATTCCATTTCTTCAGCAATCTCCTGCGCTTCGGGAAATGCCCGATTGTGATAAAGCAGAAGGCAAAGAATTCCGATGGCAAGGATTCCAATTACACTAACAAAAATGAACATCTGCTTTCCCCCTTTTCGATCATCGAAGTTTCGTCGGTGAAAATCCCTTGACATACGCTGACCTCTCATCATACAATGTGACTTGCAAGAAGTTCGCGGCGCTCGCGGCAGCGAACTTCGCGAGTCAACGAGCAGCTGTTTTGCTGCGAGTGTAAGACGCGCATGATATTGCGGTATCGGTTACGGATTCCATTTCTTTATAAATTAGCATAGATGGGATACAAGTATCAACCAACAGATTTTTTTAATCTGTTGGAAAAACAAAGGATTCACATCGGAAGGAAGCGAAAGCAGATGCTTCAGAAAAATCATATAATAGAATTGCGGAACTGGATCGGTCATAATATAGTTGCCATTGTTCTTGCGTTCATCTTCTTTTTCCTCTATATCCTGCTTCCAGGTACAGAAGATACGTTTGTATCTTTCGGTGCTGCCAGCATGAAATACCTAAACGGAGAGTATTACCGTTGGTTCACCTGCCTGTTCCTGCACTACAATCTCCGGCATTTGCTGGCGAATTCCATTGGTATACTCGCTGTTGGTTCTTTGCTTAGTACCTTTTTAAAAAAGGGGCAAACTTTGTTTCTTTTTTTATCCGGTGGAATTCTTGCCGAGATTGCTTATTCTATTGTGGTTTCAGATTTGATTTATGACATCGGCGCATCGAGTGGAATTTTTGCGCTTATCGCATGCCTGATCGTATGTGTTCTCAGATTTCCAAAGCATTTTCATTTTATATGGTACAGGCCGGATGTGATTGTCACAATTGTGTATTTTATATTTGCAAATACAAGTGTCAGTGCGTTTCTGGTTCACTCATTTGGTTTTGCCGCAGGCGTTATGATCAGTTTTATCCTTGTCATGACCGGCAGAATAAAAACAGCTGGCACATCAGGCTGATAAAAAGCCCCGGCACGAAAGCCATCTTTTACCTATGACTATCGTACCGGGGTACCGTGATCGAATCAGGACATTATTTCCAAATCCTGGCAAGCGCGCTTTTCTTCTGATCGGCCACTTTACAGCGGCAGATCCTTTTTCTGGAACCGTATCATACCCACCACATAGCAGGCAAGCGCAATTACAACAAGAGCGACCAGCTTCGGTACAAAAGCGTAGTCTACGCTGCCGGAGCCAACGGTTCCAAGTGCTTCGATATCAAACAGACCAACAATAGTAAGCTTATTGAAGTTTCCAAGCATTTCCACGCCGATGCCCATGCTTACCATGCTCTCCGAGCCAAACATACCAAGCAAAGAACAGAGGAAAAACCAGACGTTTAAGCCGCCGCCCAGCGCCAAAGCATACTTGCTCAGGTTAAACAGGCAGCTTGCCAGATAGCAGATCGCCGCCATTGCCTCCGCCAGCAGATACAGCCCTCCATAAAGTGCGGCAAATCTCGCAACATCCACCTCTCCGGCAAATGCCTGTGTCGCCGCCAGCTTTACCAGGAACGCACATCCAACCATGATGAACGGCATTATAATCATATAAATCGTCTGCGTGATGACCACCGCACTGCGCTTCGTCGGGGTAGAGAGGATATAAGCCATGGAACCCTTATCCACCTGATCGACCACCAATGCATTTCCGGCAAATACAAGAAACAGAATTAGCGGCAGCAGGCTCATGATCGTAAAATACATCTGATTCATCATGGCAGTCGTGTCCATCTCACTCATTGTTTCCAGCATATCGGACGGAATCCCCATCATCTCCAGCATCATGGTCATCATGGACTCGATGTCCAGATCATCGCCGGAGAAGCAGCCCTGTACGGAACCGAGAGCATAAACATACTCAAACTGGGAAATATAGGCGTCCAGGCCGGCCTCCGATTCGGCCAGAGTTTCCGCCGCCGTTTCAAAATTCTCACAGGAAAGGTCGAGGTCATCGGACTGTGCGGAGGCCATATCAAAGGCTGTCTCATACATAGTCTGATCTTCCGCTTCCGCAAAATCCTCATAGCTCAGTTCCGTTCCCATCATTTCATTGTAGGAAGCCAACACATACAGATGGCTGTAGAAATCCGTCTGCGCATCCGTATAATCCACGGTCTCCGTTCCGCCCAGCAGATTATTCGCGTAGGTTGTGACCACCGTCATCAGGCACAGGACAAGCGTGCAGGCGATAAACAGGACTTTATTGGCATTCAGGCTCTGCTTCATCAGCGGCCAGGAAAATATTTTTGTAACTTTCATTATTGTCTGATCTCCTTCCGATAAATATTCATAAAGTACTCCTCAAGATCTTCATGCGTCTCATCAACCGAAACGATCGGCAGTCCTTTCGT
This sequence comes from Lachnospiraceae bacterium, assembly GCA_021199475.1. Lineage (GTDB taxonomy): Bacteria > Bacillota > Clostridia > Lachnospirales > Lachnospiraceae > Choladousia. The sequence goes on along the minus strand of JAJQHZ010000001.1, from coordinate 10,677 downwards.
TGCCTTGATTACACGGTCGGTTTCAGCAGCCGGAACGGCAAAGGATACTTTTGAAGAACCGGGCAAACGCGATGCATTTTCATATTGCCTGTCCTGATCTGGCGCTGCGCTTTCGCCGGGATATGTTCCCCTCCCATCAATAGCTGCCTCCGGAACTCTGTTCACATATTCCTGCGCAGCTGCTTCATTTGCAAACGTGATCCGGAACATTCTTGGCGTATCTTGGCGCAGCTTATAGAGACTCAGCACATCCTTTATTTTCCCATTCCCGATGATGGCAACCCGATCGCAGACATCTTCGATTTCCTCAAAAATATGGCTGGACATAAAGATGGTCCTGCCTTTTTTCTTTTCCTCACGAACCAATTCCAGGAAGGTTTCCCGCATCAGCGGATCCAGGCCGGTGGTCGGTTCGTCCATGAGCAATATTTTCTTATCACCCATCAGTGCGGCTACAATCGCCGTCTTCTGCTTCATTCCTTTGCTCATGCGCTTCAGATTGGCGGACGGGTCCAGCCCCAGAAGATCGATCAGGTGATTCATATAGGTAAAATCCTTCACGCCCAGGAACTGTGCCTGCACCTTTAAAAAGTCCGTGCCGGTCGTCAGATCCGGAAACGCAATCTCCCCGGGAATGTAGCTGACATCCCTCATCACCTCCGGCGCCTGCTTCCATGGGTTTAGCCCATTCACCAGCACCTCGCCGGAATCCGGCTTCAAAAAGCCCATCATATGGCGGATCGTGGTGGTCTTTCCGGAGCCATTGGTTCCCAGATAGCCAAATACCTCACCTTCCTGAATGTCAAGGGAGATGTCAAACACACCGCGGTTATCTCCATAGTCCTTCGTCAGATTTCTTACAGATATAAGACCTGAACTCATGCACTCACCCCCTGAAAATGATGGCCGGTATCGTAGAAGCCCATGAAATAATCTTCCAGCGTAAACGGAATCTCTATGAAATCCGCGACATTAAAATCACAAAGGCAGGTCATCAGCTCACCGGCCCGGTCTGCCTCTATCTGCACCCTCGCCCGGAGCTTCCCTTGGTTTTTCGATGTGAACCGGAACGGTTTCTGAACAAAATTCATATAGGATATTTCGTCTGCAAATGTTACGCGATAGATGCGATCATGCTTCTGTTTCAGTTCCTCAGACTTGAACTCGGAGACAATCTTTCCATCCCTTATGATGGCAATGCGGTCGCAGGTGGCATCCACCTCATGGAAAATATGGGAAGAGAGGAAAATCGTCTTGCCCCGTTCCTTTTCTTCCTTTACAAATTCAATGAACGTCTCCTGCATGACCGGATCAAGCCCGGAAGTCGGCTCATCCAGAATCAGAATATCCGGATCCTGCATAAAGGCCGTGACAACCGCGAGCTTACGCTTTACGCCCAGGCTCATCCGTTTAATGCTGACATTGGGATCCAGATCAAACTTTTCCAGCAGCATCTTCAGATAACTGTCATTTTCCACATGGCGCATCTGTCCCATCATGCGCAGGAACCCGGTTCCCGAAAGTCCCGCCGGCAGCGTCACTTCTCCCGGAAGATAACCGACCGTATTTTTTAATGTCGCACTGTTCTTCCAGCTGTCCATTCCGGAGATTGCCGTACTGCCCTTCTCCGGTTTTGAAAAGCCCATCAAGTGACGGATTGTCGTGGTTTTCCCGGCCCCGTTCGGGCCAAGGAACCCATAGAATTCGCCTTTATCCACCTGAATCGATACATCGAACACCCCACGGCCGTGGCCGTAGTCTTTTGTCAGATGATCCACAGAAATCACTGTCATAAAATTCCTCCTCGATTTTTCCAACATTCTGTTGTACGATGCATTATACATACCTGAAACACAAATTTCAACCATCAGATTTTCAAAATCTGTCGGATTTTTGTGAAACACGCAAAAGCCTGGTCTGCTACTTTTTATGGCCGCCAATCTGATCAGTAACCAGTCCTTTATCCACGAGGTCCAGTGAGATTGCCCAAAAATTGAGTAAACAAAGGATTTTGTCTGGTTCTTACATCCATAAAATATTTTTCTCTCTGAAACAGTTTCAACAGCTCGCCAATCAAAATAAGGACGCATCAGTATTACCGATGCATCCATTCGTCCATTAAAATACCTGTTCACACACCTGAATAAGCCTGGAAGCCGCCGTCAACCGGAAGCACTACGCCTGTAATAAAGCCTGCCGCCTCATTGTTCACCAAAAACAGGAGCGCTCCTTCCAGTTCTTTCGCCTCTCCAAACCGTCCCATCGGTGTCGCAGCAAGAATTTTCCCGGTGCGCGCAGTCGGCGTGCCGTCCTCATTGAAAAGAAGCTTCGCATTCTGCTTTGTCGAAAAAAAGCCCGGGGCAATCGCGTTGACGCGGATCCCTTCCTTTGAGAAATGTACCGCCAGCCACTGCGTAAAATTGGATACCGCCGCTTTGGCTCCGGAATACGCCGGTATCTTCGTTAGCGGTGTAAATGCGTTCATCGAACTGATATTGATAATATTGCAGCCGCTGCGCCCGACCATCTGTTTTGCAAACGCCTGCGTCGGCAGCAGAGTGCCAATAAAATTCAGGCGAAAAACTGCATCCACTCCCTCTTCTGAGAGGTCAAAAAAGCTCTGCGTATCCGCATCGATATCGCCGGGTTCATAGTATTCTTTGTCAGTCTGTGCTTTCGGATTATTTCCTCCGGCGCCGTTCACCAGAATATCGCAGGGTCCGAGATCGCGCAGAACCTCTTCCGCTACAGCCAGGCAGGTGTCTTTTTCAAGGACATTACACTTGTATGCTTTCGCGGTTCCGCCTTCGTCGTTGATTTCCTTTGCAAAGCGTTCAATGGCTTCGGTGCTTCGGTTCAGAAGCGCAACCTTCGCACCTGCCCGCGCCAGGGTCTTTGCAAGGTCGCTGCACAAAACACCGCCTGCGCCTGTGACGACTGCCACCTTTCCGGTCAGGTCGGTACTTAATACATTTTTTTCCATAATTATATTCTGCCTTTCCTGTTAATGATCATTTTTCACTTTTAACAACGCGGCATTCCTTTATAAACTACCCATAACAGTGAACACGCGAATTTACAATGCCTTAAAATCCAAAATAATTCATTGCATTCTGATAGGAAATGCCCTCGATGATTTTCTTCAAAACGTTCTCATCATCCGGGTATTCCCCGTTTTCCACCCAGCCGCCGATCAGGTTGCAGAGAATGCGCCGGAAATATTCATGACGGGTGTAGGACAAAAAGCTCCTGGAGTCCGTCAGCATACCGATAAAGTTTCCCAACAGTCCAAGGCTTGCCAGAGAGGTCAGCTGATCCTGCATTCCCCTTTTATGGTCATTGAACCACCAGGCACTGCCGTGCTGGATTTTCCCCACACAGGAGCTGTCCTGGAAGCAGCCAATGATCGTACCGATGGCCGCGTTATCATTGGGGTTCAGGGAATACAGGATGGTTTTCGGCAGCTCATCCGTCAGTGCCAGAGCATTCAGGAAATCCGCCAGCTCCGAGACCGGTCCCGCACTTCCTATACTGTCAAACCCGGTATCCGCACCCAGCAGCCCGAACCGGCGTTTGTCGTTGTCTCGCTTTACCCCATAGTGAAGCTGCATCACCCAGCCTCTCCGGCTGTATTCCTTCCCCATATTGATCAGGAATGCCGTCGTGAATTTCGCGCAATCCTCCGCGGTCACGTCGCCGCCCGCCATTCGCTTTCGGAAGATGGCATCCACCTCTGCGTCTGAAGCCGGCTGATACGGTACATAAGCCAGTCCATGATCGGAAACCCGGCAGCCCAGCGCGGCAAAGAAATCCATCCGGACGCACAGTGCTTCGAGCAGAGAGGAAAATCCAGTGATGGTTCTCCCGCTCACCGCCTCCAGACCTTTGATGTATTCCGGGTAATCTGGTTTCTCGATATACATAGCCTTATCCGGACGCCAGGCCGGCAGAACCTTTACCGGAAAGCCCTCATCCTCCGCAAGCTTTTTATGCCATTCCAGAAAATCCACCGGATCGTCAGTTGTACATACAACCTTTACATTTGACTGGAGAATCAGGTTCCGGGCAGACATATCAGGGGACTGCAGCTTTTCATTACAGAGATCCCAGACCTCCTGTGCGGTCTCCGCGCAGAGATGGCTGGTATAGCCAAAATACCGCTGCAGCTCCAGATGACTCCAGTGGTACAGCGGGTTCCCGATGGCCAGCTCCAGCGTCTCCGCCCATTTCTGAAATTTTTCGCGGTCTGACGCGTCCCCGGTGATAAAACGCTCCTCCACGCCATTCGAACGCATCTGCCGCCACTTGTAGTGGTCGCCGCCAAGCCATACCTGCGTGATATTGTCAAATTTCCGGTCCTCATAGATTTCCCGCGGACTGATATGGCAATGGTAATCCACGATCGGCATTGGTTCCGCATAATCATGATACAAGTGCCTGGCCATACCCGTCTCAAGCAGGAAATCCGGATCCATAAATGGTTTCATGCGCTTTCCATCCTTTCCTGACCGGCTTCCGCCTTTCGCAGGAAACCGGCTTTTTACAGATTACAATTTTGCGATGCAATGCAGACTGATTCAGCACCAGCTTTTATCACCGTATTCTTCCATCGTCCGAAAGAACGTATTATCTTTGCACACGCGCCCCCGCGCCGCCCATGACTGCCTCTACTTCCTTCCGGCTCGCCATGGTGGTATCTCCGGGTGTCGTCATGGCCAGTGCACCGTGCGCCGCGCCATAGTTCACGGCCAGCCTGGCGTCCCCGGTTTCCATCAGGCCGAAGATCAGACCGGATGCAAAGGAGTCGCCGCCGCCGACGCGGTCCATGATTTCCAGGTTCTTATAGTCCTTTGCCTTATAAATCTCTCCGTCCGCCCAGCAGATCGCACTCCAGTCATTGACGGTTGCCGTCTTTACTTCGCGCAGCGTCGTCGCCACTGCTTTGAAATTCGGGTAGGTTTTCGCCGCCTCATTGATCATTTTTTTATAGCCGTCCAGATTCAGCGTCTTCAGATTTTCATCATTGCCCTCAATTTCAAATCCCAGACAGGCGGTAAAATCCTCCTCATTTCCGATCATCACATCGACATACCGGGCAATCTCCCGGTTCACTTCCTGCCCTTTTTCCTGCCCGCCGATCGCGGACCACATGGACGGACGGTAATTCAGGTCATAGGAAACGACGGTCCCGTATTTTTTCGCTGTCTTTATCGCGGCAAGCACCGTCTCACAGGACTGTTCGGAAAGAGCAGCATAAATCCCGCCCGTATGCAGCCAGCGCACGCCCAGCGTGCCGAAAATATACTCAAAATTAAAGTCGTCCGGCGTCGCTTTTGAGATTGCAGTATTTGCGCGGTCTGAGCAGCCGACCGCTCCGCGGATCCCGAATCCACGCTCGGTGAAATTAATGCCATTGCGGCAGACTCTGCCAATACCGTCCGTCGGCATCCATCTGATCAGCGAGGTATCCACCCCGCCCTGCAGGATGAAATCTTCCATCAGCTTTCCCACTTCATTGTCTGCAAACGCGGTAATCACCGCAGTTTTCATGCCAAAACAGCGGCGCAGGCCGCGGACGACATTGTACTCGCCGCCGCCCTCCCACGCGCGAAACGAACGCGCGGTACGGATTCTTCCTTCGCCTGGGTCGAGGCGAAGCATTACCTCGCCAAGAGAAACCGCGTCAAACGCACAGCTTTCCTTCGGTCGCAATTCTAAATTCATGATTCTCTCAGTCCTCCATCCTTAGCCTTTTTAAGATGTACTGCTATCCGCGAATCTGCTTTACCAGATTCACCGCCTCCTGTGTCAGCCCTTTTATTTCGTCAAAGTTTCCTTCTTTTACCAGAGATCCTTTCACCATCCAGCTCCCGCCGCACGCAAGGATGGACGGGCAGGTAAGATAGCTCTCCAGATTCCCCGTATTCACACCACCGGTCGGCATGAATTTCAGACCGACATAAGGAGCCGCCAGCGCTTTGATCGTTCCCACTCCCCCAAACGATTCCGCCGGGAAGAATTTTACTACCTTCAATCCACGCTTCACCGCCTGCGCCACCTCAGACGGGGTCACACATCCGGGAAAGATCGGGATATCCTTATCCAGGCAATAGTCCACAATCTCCGGATCGAAACCCGGACTGACAATGAATTTTGCGCCGGCATCCACGGCCCGCTCCACCTGCTCCGTCGTCAGGACCGTCCCTGCACCTACAAGCATATCCGGATGTGCAGCCGTCATCCTGCGAATACTTTCCTCTGCAGCGGCCGTCCGGAAGGTCACCTCCGCGCAGGGCAGCCCTCCTTCACAAAGCGCCTCGGCCAAAGGCAGCGCATCTTCGGCGCTCTCCAACACGACCACCGGAACCACTCCTGTTTCCTGTATTTTTAATTGCATAGACTCCATTTTTTTTGACATAATATTACATCTCCTATTATCTGCCATAAACTTATTTGCTTCCGCAAGTACATCTTTCCCGTTCTGTTTCTGGCGGGTTTCTGATAAAAAAGCAAAATGCCAATCGTCACCTGACTTCGATTTTTCCACCCACTATTTATCCGAGAACGCAGGCTAAACCATCGCCATTCCGGCGATTCTATCTGGCCTGACCGTCTACCTTTTCCAGCATATCCCAGCAGCCGAGCAGATACATGATACCGAGCGCACGGTCGTAGAGACCATAGCCCGGACGGCACTGCTCGTTCCAGATGTGGCGGCCATGATCCGGGCGCATATATCCCTGATAGCCGCAGTCATGATACGCCTTCATGATATCCAGGATCCGCACATCGCCGTCGCAGTCCCGGTGGGAAGCTTCCGTAAAATCGCCGTTCGGAAAATGCTTTACATTCCGCACATGAGCGAATGCGATGCGATCGCAGTAGGTGCGGATGATATCCGGGATGTCATTGTCCGGATTTGCACCCAGAGAGCCTGAGCACAGGCACAGGTCATTGTAAGGATCGTCCACCATGGACAGAAAGCGCCCGATGGACTCTTTGTCCACCAGCAGACGCGGCAGCCCGAAGATATCCCACGGCGGATCATCCGGATGAATGGCCATCTTGATGCCGGTCTCATGGCAAACCGGCATCAGTGCCTCCAAAAAGTATTTGAGATTTTCCCAGAGTTTTTCTTTTGTGACCGGCTTGTACGCCTCAAACAGTTCGTCCAGCTTCGCCATGCGCTCCGGCTCCCAGCCTGGAAATGTCATGCCGTGCAGGTTGTTGAGGATGTAGTTCGCCATCTCTTTATAGTCATCCTGAATCCGATTCTTTTCATAATAAAGAGCCGTTGACCCGTCTCCCATCGGGTGGAACAGATCGGTACGCGTCCAGTCAAAGATCGGCATAAAATTGTAGGTCACAACCTTCACTCCAAACTGAGAAAGATTGCGCAGTGTCTGCTTATAATTTTCAATATACTGGTCACGGGTCGGCAAACCGATCTTAATGTCATCATGAACATTCACACTTTCTACAACATCCATGTTGAAGCCCCAGCCTTCAATCTGGCGGCGGGCTTCCTCAATCTCGCCCAGTTCCCATACTTCCCCCGGCTGCTTATCGTGCAGAGCCCATACAAGCCCCGTCACGCCGGGAATCTGTTTGATCATCTCCTGTGTAATGCTGTCATTCCCTTCGCCATACCAGCGAAATGTCATCTGCATACGTATTGTCCTCCTTCCTGTTTATCTGATGCTAGTACCTCGTCTCCAAATTATCTCGACTTTATACTAATCCTTCTTCCATGTAGTCGCCTTCCTTCATAATTCATGAAACTATTCCGTCTTTGAACAACTCAATATGCATTCGCTTATCATTCGCTCAAAGGATTCTGCAAATCTCAGATCGTCCTCCTGCGTACGCTTCGCCGGACCTTTGAAATGATTTTTGCTTTTGCTTCTCCGGGCTTTCTTGTTCAGGTGGCGCTCCATCAACATCTGGTCTATGTTCGCATCTGTGTACCAACGTCCACTTTCACTACTTTCAATTGCCACATCTCTTTCGAGATCGAAATAATCTTATCATAAAAAAATGTCAGCTTCAACAATGATGCTATCTATTTGAAATTTTATAGTTTCGACATATTCTCCATTAAAACAAAAAAGTTCGCGGAATACGAAAAAAGCGGTGCAACCGCTCAGGCTACACCGCAGAGAAGAGGAAAATCATTTGCAGCTTTTCCGCTGCATATTCCATTACTCAATGGCGATATACTTATTTTCTTCAACTACCGGCTGCTGGACTTTTGTTTTATATTCATTGGAACCGGATCAAAATGGAATCTGATTTTGTTATCCATTTCTTTTCCTTTGTTCTAATGGGGTTATAACACTGATTGTTAGCAATGTCAGAGGTTGAGTGCTAATTTTGCGCGAAAAATCTGTGAATTCACTGATTATTTGCAATTCTTATAACTTCTTGCGTAAGCAGAATAGATAAACTCCTTTACCCATGTGATTCATTTTTGCTCTGGTTTTTATATCATGTATTTTTCGTTTTGCCCGATTCCTGCAAGCCCTTCCTGATCCAGTACATAAACCTTCCGGTATGCACACCGCACCCAGCCTTCCTTTTCAAAAGCCTTCAGCACCTGGCTGACCGTCGGTCTGGCCATCCCCAGACACATGGCAATCTCCTCATGAGAATACGGCAGGCAATGCTCCATGATTTCCTTGTCCGGATTGTCTGTCTCCGTTTCTTCCAGCAAAAACGATGCTACCTTCTGATACCGATTCATAAAGCGGCTGGAATGCAGAGCATAAGAAAGATGGTTCATTGTCCCCGAACAGTGCTGCAGCACCTTTGTCAGGATTGCCGGATTCTGGCACAGGCAGGGAATCAGCTGTGAAATTGTGCAGCAGATCAAATCCACATCCGTCACTGCTTTCACGGTCGTCGGTCGTACGCTTTTACTCAAAAAAGAGGATTCCCCAAATAACCGGCCCTTCTCTACAATTTCAATCGTCAGCTCCTCGCCTTCCGGAGTGGCAAGCAGGACGCGCACCCGTCCGCTCCGGATAATACAAAGCGTATTGGCCGCGTCTCCCTCCAGATAAATAATCTCATTCCGTGCATAATGGCGCTGATATCCAGCTTTCGAAAGCTGATTCATTTCTTCATTTGTAAATTTAACTGCTTCCATTCTGATTCCCCCTGCAAATGTCATCTGGATTACAGAAAAAATAGCACAGTCAGGAATATAATACAAGGAAATTTTGAAATGCTATATGGCAGCAAATACAAACTGGAGGAATTCACATGAAGATCATTGCTTATGAAGTCAGGGAAGATGAAAGGGAACATTTTGATCGTTATACTAAAGAGTTTGGAATTGATTTAATTCTAACGGAGCAAATTCCTACGTTGGACAATGCTTCTCTCGCTGCCGGATGTGACGGCGTTACCATGCTGGGACAGGGAAAAATTGACTCTGATCTGTTAGATGAATACAAGCATCTGGGCATCCATTGCATCAGCACCCGCACGATTGGGTATGACCATATAGACCTCGACTATGCCAAAAAGATCGGCCTGCCCGTATGTAACGCATTTTACGATCCAAACGGCGTGGCCGAATATACGGTAATGCTGATGCTTCTGTGTATCCGCCACTATAAAGCAGCACTGTGGCGCGCACAGGTCAATGACTATTCGCTCCAGGGTCTCTATGGAAGGGAAATGCGAAATCTGACGGTAGGAATTTTAGGAACCGGCCGAATCGGGACACAGGTTGCGAAAATTCTCTCTGGTTTCGGATGCAGAATCCTGGGCTTTGACCATCACAAGGGTGCAGCATCCCAATGGCTCACCTATACCGATCTGGATACCCTTTATCAGGAAAGCGATATCATTACCATCCATCTGAACCTGAGCAGTCAGACACGCCACATGATAAATCAGGAAACCATCGCCAAAATGAAAGACGGCGTCATCCTGATCAACTGCGCACGCGGCGGCCTGATGGATACTGACGCCCTCATCGCAGGGATCGAGCAAAAGAAAATCGGTGGTCTGGGGCTTGACTGTTTTGAGCATGAGGAAGGGATTTATCATCTGGACCGCCGTGATGACATCATCAGCAATCAATCCATGGCATACCTGCGCCAGTTCCCAAACGTGGTCATGACACAGCACATGGCTTTCTACACAGACGCGGCAGTAGCCAGCATGGTCCGATGCGGCATAGAGGGAATCTATTCCGTAATTATGAAAGGCGGCTATCCGGCACTCCTGTGATGCCTGCAGACAGACCGATTTGATTTTATATAAATAGAATCCCGCCTTGCGGGATTCTCGCGCCCGCGCGTCTGCGCATAGATTCTTTTTTCGTCTGTAAGATACCGTGGCGGGCTGTAACGGGTTCTCCCGTCGGTCCAGAGATTTACAGATTTTTCCCGGCTTCGTTCCCATACATCGGCAGGAATCAGGCGAATTGTGAATGCAACAAGCGCCGACACCAAGAGAATATCATCCAAATATCCAAGTACAGGGATAAAATCCGGAATGAGATCAACCGGAGATAAAGCATATCCCACTGTGATTCCTGCAAAAGCTCTGGCTATCACAGGAGTGTCTCTGTCTTTCAAAGCGATAAAACCTTATGTGAGATAAAAAGCTGGTGTTGACTGACATTATAGTCATTAGCTTTCAGAGTGGTTCCGCACAATATAA
>JAJQHZ010000024.1 GCA_021199475.1 Lachnospiraceae bacterium | reverse complement strand
TGAATTTATCAGCTTTTCTGTTGATTAAATTCTTTGAACTTCACGGAATCAGGTTATACGTATAGGAATGGGAAAACCGTACTTGTCTCGAATCTGAATGCCAATGATACATTGTATTACTATAAAAAGAAAGAGATTCTGATCGATCGATGGACAGGCATGGGCAGCAATGATTACTATTATTATAAGCTGTCGAAGGCTAAGCTGACAAAAAAACTCTCCAAAGGTAGTTGGACATTTCTGGAATCATCTGGAAAAAGTTATTATCAATATTCCGGCTCGACCGCTAAAGAGATTACGAAGAAGAAATTCAATACAGCATTAAAGAAACTGGTTGGATCGGCAAAGAAACGTAAAGTGAATTTTTATGAGAATTCTGCGGCAAACCGAGACAAATACCTTGGATAATTCCTGAAGATACGTCAAAGATAGTGACGGGATTTTTTATATGTACCGATCGATTGATTTAGAGGAAAAGTTTGGCTCTGAATTAGGGAGATAATGATGAAAACGGACAACATCGCTATTTTTAATGACACTTTAGACATTGCGAAACGAGGAAACTATCTATGTGAAGGTAAGAAGATTCTTCTGCAGATATCCATGGAACAGATGAAGGAGGTTCAGTCTTTTTCTCCGGAGCGGATTCAGCAACTTATGGATGAGGAAGAGTGCACGCAGACGGCGTCAGATGATCGTGGGGAGATTCGTACTTACGTCAGCGGGAGTGATTCCTACGAGGCTGCGATCAGCATGAAGAAAAGAGATCCGGACAGAGCTGCTGATGCTCCCGGCGTTCTGGTATTGAATTTTGCCAACCCCGTCAACCCGGGCGGCGGCGTGACCAGAGGAGCCAACGCACAGGAGGAAGATCTGTGCAGGCGAAGCACACTGTATCTTTCACTGACGAGTGAGGCGGCCAGAGAAATGTACGAGTATAATGCAGCATTGAGAAGCTACTGTTCTTCCGACTTTATGCTACTATCCCCGAAGGTAGAGATCTTTAAGGACAGTGCAGGGAATCCTCTGCCGGAGACATTTCTCGTGTCAGTTCTGACAGCCGCGGCACCCATGGTGTCTTACGGCGGAATTGAGCAGAAGGCTCTGCATGATCTTCTGGTGCACAGAATCCGCGCTATCTTTCAGGTAGCTGCCAGCAGCGGCTATCGCGATCTGGTGCTCGGCGCGTGGGGCTGCGGTGCGTTTGGAAAAAATCCAGAAAATATGGATGCGTTGTTCGCGCAGGAAGTGGAGCGTTGGAACGCTGCGAAGCATTGCCCCTTCCGGAAGATTGAGTTTGCGGTTCTGCGAAAGAAGAACAGGGATTCTCATAACTATAACTGTTTTGCAAGGTATTTTCCTGAAAAATGAACGCGTAACCCGACGGGGTCGAGTCGGGACGAGGAGTGCAGGAGGTTGGACAACTGTAGACCGGACAGGTTAAGTTCACCGGTGCTATAATCTGCCCTGTAAGTATGTGATTTATACAGTTGGACCTCGCTGGAATTCGGTGGGTATGACATCAGGAAGATACAGAAACTACAGAAACCGCAGATGACGCTAGCGAAGACACCTAAACGGAAACACGGAAATTTGATTTGAATATAGAAAACGCAGCTTCTGCTTACACACGGGGCCGGGGATTGCCGTGCCATTACGAATCGCGCTTACACGCGATGGCGTGGTCTGCGTCGCGCATCTGCTGCGCAGATACACGACAATGAATGGTGGAGGAGAAAATTCTCGGATGCTGAAAGCGCTGGAATACAGGAAGGCTGTCATTTATGTGGTGGCTCCATGTCAGAACGGCAACACAAGAATCCCCTGAAAATATAACAGATAAACGATCCCCAGTACAGCTCCAATGATATGTGTGAGCTGTGAGATATTGTCATGATGAAAAAGCGCATTATATATTTCTTTCCCCAGATAAAGAAAGGCCACGAGAAGGAATGTAAGCGGTATTTTTCCATCGCTAAAGTTTGCAGCGGAAGACAACGAGATTAGCATATATACAATGCCGCTGGCTCCCCTAAGGGAGGCATTTGGGAAAAAGATAAAATGCACCAGGCCGGTGATTAACGCAGCTGCAGCAATCATCTGTATCAGCGTACAGCTGCCATATTTTGCTTCTACAGCCGGACCAATCAGCAGTATCATCATCATATTTTCAATGTAATGCGTCAGGCTGCTGTGACCCAAAACATGGGTGAAGAAACGAATCCATGTCAAAGGACTCAGAAGAGAAGAACGGTAAATACTGAAAAACATCCGATTGGCCTTACCGTTGGTGATTCCATTCAATACCAGAACAAAGAAAGATACAATTACAAAAGTAAGGATTACTGGTGAGTTATAGTCAATTGTCTGGATGATTGTTTGAAAAAATTCCTGCATGGATCAATTCTCCCTTTGCGAATCGGATTTTTGAGACGAGGCTTTATAATTATTTCCTGATGACGGCGGAGGTTTCGAGAACTGAGATTTTCCGGCTTGGCTCCGACGAAAAGAATCAGTTTATTTCAAACGGTCAGCTCGATATGATCACTTAAAGAAGGGATATATGCTCAGCTTTTGCTTTAATTTCCAAGCGCTAGGTAAAATCCACCGCCTTTAGGCGGTCAAGCTTTTA
>JAJQHZ010000140.1:75150-76892 GCA_021199475.1 Lachnospiraceae bacterium | reverse complement strand
CTACTTGTCGTGGCTTTTAGGCGCATCTCCTTTGGCCCGGGTGTGACCTGTAACACCGATTCTGATAGGTAGTCGAAACGGACTGCACCACCAGCTTATTCCCCGGCGAATGCAATCTCATAGCCAAACTTATCTTCTTTTTTCAGGCGCACGATTCCGTGATACAGCAGGGTATGATGCTCGTCGATGGTGAGATCCTCGTGCATATGCCCAAAGAACCAGTGGCGGAACTGAACCTTTTCCTCCAGCGTATCAAAAAAGCGGGTCAGCACATCCTCCTCGAATCCATAATTAGATCCGGGCGGCAGACCCATGCTGCGGAAAACGGCCCGCATTCCCCAGCCAGACGGACAGTGCGTCAGAATATAATCGACCTGATTGTCTGCCTTTTCCAGATTGCGGATGCCCTCCTGCAGCTCCGCATCGGTCGGAAGCTCCGCCTCCCACCAGGACAGGTTCCGCACGCGGTAGGGCAGGTTAAAAATATGCGCGTGGTTCTTTTTCTCTTCATAGTCGGGAGCATCCCGGTCCAGCACACCGCCCTGGATATCATGACTGGACGCGCCGCCGAAGGTGTAAAAGCTTGTATCGTCTATGTGAAAAATCTGTCCGCGTTCGAGCAGGATCACTTTGTCGCGCAGGATATGGCGCACTTTTCCACCCTTCCATTGCTCCACGGGGTACTCCGCAATCATGTCATAATTCTCATGGTTGCCCTGGATCCACAGAAGCGTGAATGGGTAGTCCGCCATGATTTCCAGATTATAATCCAGTGTCCCGGATCTGCTCCACAGCAATCCGAAATCTCCGCAGACGATGACATAGTCCTTTTCGCCCGGAGCACATTTTTTTCGAAAAGCGCCCTTTTTTGCAAAGCGTCGGAAATCACCATGCGTATCGCCTGTCACGTAAAACATAGCTCCTCTGCCCCTCCTCCAAGGTCTCCCGAATGTATTTCTTCGCACAACCACGGGCATGTTGCCCATGAATCGATGGTAAAAGCCGCGCATGGCTCAACACGGCACTACTCTCGATGTCCTTCAAAAGTCAAATACCCCGATGCAAGCATACGGAGCATCAAGCTTGCTGCAATGCAAGCATCAGGGTATTTGACCTTCGCAGGAATAAAAACGTTGCCTTCGTCCATACCCGCCAGGCAGGTATGGACAGGTGATATAAAGACTGCCTGCAATGCAGCCGCGTGGGATATTTTCGGTCCACCGGTTTCGCACCTTAACCAGTCTCGCGGATTTTAGCACAGGTTCACATGCCCCAGGCATGACCTGCCTGTGCCTGATTCACAATTCTCAGTTCACAGATCAAGGTTTAAGGAAAAAACAGTTCACCGTTTCTAATTAAAGGTTTTCCAAAAATCATTCACTGTTGATGTGCCTTTGGCTCCACGTTTATGTCGTGGGGTTGCTTTTCCGAAGGAGAGATTCGAACTCTCGGCCTATACAGTTTTATGTATCTCGCTAACCAGCTGCGCCACTTCTTAATCAGCAATTTTTTTACGGCTCATGGTGTTGCAGACCACCCCGTATAAGAGTATGCAGCATAACCCCGCTGCGGGGAAACCGGGTTCAAAATTTTCGCATTGCAGGCAAGGCTTCCATTATTTAGCAGCACGCCTTGACCGTGCTCTTTCACAGCATTCTTTCGCAATATTCTCTAACAGCATTCTCTAACAGCATTCTTTAGCAGCATTCTTTAGCAGCATTCTTCAGCAGCATTCTTTAGCA
>JAJQHZ010000140.1:0-75050 GCA_021199475.1 Lachnospiraceae bacterium | reverse complement strand
AGCAGCATTCTTTAGCAACATTCTTCAGCAGCGCCCTTTTGTCCGCCGAATCATCTGAGTTCGATGAATGTCGTTGCGTTCGATACCTTGATTCTCGTATCCAGCTCGCTGATCAGCTGCTCGCGCTTTTCCCTCAGATACGCCGCCTTTTTGCGGGCATCCAGCGGGTCTGCCAGCTCCGTCGTGTTTTTCTGAATATAGGCGTCGACAACCTCCAGCGAACCGACTTCTTTTCCCTTGTTATCCCGGCCGAGAATGCCAAGCCGCATGTTTTCAGCGGCCGCCTGAACCTGCTTGTTCTTCTCGTTCTGACGCACCACGCTCGAACTGTAATCCGCCTCCAGCTTTCTCAAAAGCGCCTGCTCAAAATCCGCTGCGGCTCCATAGGTGCCTTTGCCCTTCATTCTGCTGCGGAGTGCGATCGCCGCCGCTACCGTAAAGGTGCCGTAGGACGTCTCTACATAAGTGGTTGCATTGGATGCGACGATGGCCGCATCAATTTTTTCAAAGCGTGTGATCAGGTCCTGAATCTGCTGGTAGGACGAGGCTGCCCGCTTTTCAAACTCGTTCAGCGGAAGTTTTGCCTCGAGTACCTTCTCCTCGTTGCACCGAATCGTATCGACAAAAGAGGCTGCGTTGATTTTGGTGTTGATTTTTTTGACGAGCAGATCCCGCTCATCCAGCGCCTGCGTGACCAGAAGTCTCTCGCCCCTCCCGGTGCCGCCGCCGGATCCGCCGGGCTTCTCAGGCTTTCCGGCTTTCCCTGATGCGGACCTGCCATCAATGCTGTCTGCGGGGACACGTCTCCCGGAAGCAGGCTCGCTTCCCGCCTCGTCACCGAGTGCCCTCTCATCCGTTTCAGACAGATCTTCCTCCTCATCGCCAAATGCCAGCTCATCCGATGCAGACACGTCTTCCTCATCGGTGTCGATTATCATCTCATCCGTTTCAGGCGTGTCTTCCTCCTCGTCAGCAATTGTCATCTCATCGGATGCAGACAGGTCTTCCTCCTCGGTGCCGAATATCATCTCATCCGTTTCAGACTGGTC
Organism: Lachnospiraceae bacterium; assembly: GCA_021199475.1. GTDB lineage: Bacteria > Bacillota > Clostridia > Lachnospirales > Lachnospiraceae > Choladousia. The sequence goes on along the minus strand of JAJQHZ010000140.1, from coordinate 74,001 downwards.
TTCCTCCTCGTCGGCGAATACCATTTCATCCGTTTCAGGCGCGTCTTCCTCCTCGTCCGGCCATTCAAATTCATCGTCCTCATCTACGTCCCAGTTATCGCTCTCAAACTCCTCAACATCCCAGCCGTCGTCTTCCGTTTCTGCACCTTCCGACGTATCCCAGCTGCCTGCATATTCATTTCCGCCGAATTCAGCCGCCTCCCGGCCGCTGTACCGGTTTTCCTCACCGCCTTCCGCTTTCATTTCCAGTCTTCCAAAGCCGACCCGCGACCAGGTATCGAATGGAGAATCCGTGCCCCATACGGAATCCGAATTGCTCTGTGGTTCCGGACCGACCGCCCTGCATAAGTTCAATGGCATATCCTTTCCCTCCTCCATATTTCTTTTCTACGGAAAGCATAACACAGGGAGAGATCAAAAACGCGACTATTCACCAAGCACAAATATGGAAATTGCATAGTCAAAAGCCAGGGGATTCGCGGCTGACCAATGTGAACTACCCATTGTCTGAAGCCAGAAACCAATGGACTTCCTGCTTCAAGTATAAAATCCCGCTCACAGTCGTTCATACCAGATGCCAATGTAGTCGTTGATTTCCGCAAAGTCAACGACACAGGCACCATTGTAGATTCCTACCGGGACAGCATCGGTAAATCCATAAATCTTAGGAATATCATCTTTCTCAAAGCAGTATACGACCACCTTTTTCTGCTCTGGATATACAATCCAGTATTCCCGCACACCGGCCCGCTCGTACTTGGAGCGTTTCAAATGCCCGTCCTTCACCGATGAGGACCGGGAAGCAATCTCTACCACAAGATCCGGTGCGCCATACAGCCGACCATGCCGAATCTTGTCCGGATCACAGAGAATCATCACATCGGGCTGCACCATAGTTCTGTCATCGCAGTCCAGCTGCACGTCAAGTGGCGCAACCAGCGGACGGCAGTCGCCATGGTTTTTCCTGATGTATTCCGAAAAGCAGCGCCAGATCTCCGTAGAAAGCATCTGATGAATATGGGTCGGCGCCGCCATGTCATAAAACACACCGTCAATCAGTTCTACTCGCCGATCTTCCGGAAGTGCCAGATAATCCTCTACCGTATACGATCGGGAATCTAAACCATATGCGAATGACGGCTCACGTACACAATCCTGCTCGGAGAAATCCGAATCATCCTTATCAAACAGATAACGAAATGCATCCCGTTCCGGTTCGCTTTCGAACACTCTTTGCAATGCCTGCAGGGTAGCGTAACGCGGAGACTTCGTAATGCCCCCCAGCACTTTCTGCACGGTCCCAACCGGAAGATCAGCAAGTCTCGCGATCTGTTCATAAGTATACCCTCGCTCGCTCTTTTTCTTTTTCATCTCTTCTATCGTCATGGCAAATCGCTTCCTTCCGTATTTCATTTTCCCTATCATATTATATTTTTATCCAATCGTCAATCGGTTTTGCCATTTTTTATCCATTTTATATCCGTTATTTCACACTTTCAGGTCCTTACCCGCATTCCATTTCTCCGTCATCTGTCCGATTTGTCTCACACCGCACTCGTACCTGCCTCTCGCATCCGCCGCAGGATCCGTTTTTCCGCGCGGGAGACCTTCACCTGTGTCATGCCAAGCGTGGCGGCGACCTGTACCTGCGTCATATCTTCAAAATAGCGCATCCGAATCATCCGCCGCTCATCCGGCTCCAAAAACTCCAGCAATTCAGCCAGCAGCATCCGGTTCAGCAATTCCTCATTCCGATCCTTTTCATCCGGCAGACGATCGCCGAGCAGGATCGGTGTGCCGTCCCCCTGATAAACGGTCTGGTTCAGGGATTCCACCTCTGAGGCCGCATCCATGGCAAGTACCAGCTCCTCCGGGCTGATTCCGACCTCCCGTGCAATCTCTTCCAGCTTCGGCTCCGTGCCCGTCTGCTGTTCCAGCAAATCGCGGGCACGCCATGCCTTTGCCGCTGCTTCCTTGAGCAGACAGCTCACCCGGATCAGGCCGTCGTCGCGCAGGAACCGCTTGATTTCGCCTGCAATCATCGGTACCGCATAGGTCGAAAACCTCACATCAAAAGAAACATCGAAGTGATCAATCGCTTTCAGAAGTCCGATGCTCCCGATCTGCACCAGATCCTCCCGGTCACATCCGCGCCCCAGAAACCGCGGCACAATGCTGTGAACCAGACCCATATTTTCCTCTACCAGCTGTTCCCTGGCTTCCTTATCCCCCTCGTGAACTCGCTTTATCAGCGCAAGGGTATGTTCCATCTGTCGGCATTTCCCTCCCTGTCTGTTCGTTTCCGCTCTCCTGCATCCAATGCATTGATTTTATTCAGGCTCCGCCAAAAACGATTGCAACGCTTCATGCACTGCGGCAGGGCTCTCATTTTTCTCGAACCGGGGCATCTCCCGCCGGATTTGCTTTGTCATATATACACGCGTGCCGCGTCCCAGGGCGGATTCCACACGAAGCGTATCCATAAAGGCTTCCATGAACGCAAACCCCATCCCAGCCCGGTCGCACTCCGCCTTCGTTGTAAAAAGCGGCTCCATCGCCCTTTTCACATCTGCAATGCCGCAGCCGCTGTCGCCCACCTCGACCTCCAGAACCTCGCCCCGGATCCGGCAGAGGATTTCAATTTTTTCAGCACCGCTTTGCCCTGCTCTTCCATAGGCATGAATAATCGCGTTCGTGACCGCCTCGGAAATGGCTGTCTTTACATCCGCCACCTCCTCCAGTGTCGGATTCAGCTGTGTCATAAATGCGGCCACAGTCACCCGTGCAAAGCTCTCGTTGCAGGAACGGCTGTCAAATTCCAGTCTCATCTCATTTTGCTGCATCTGTATTCTCCCCTCCTCTTATCAGAACACGGAAAATTTCCGGCAAACTCTCATTTTCATGGTTTCAGGATTGCGTCCACGCATCCATTTTGGCCGGCATCCCCTCATAAATATCCATGATTTTCCCAATCCCCGCCATCTCCAAAATCCGGTTCATGCGCTCGCTGACATTGACTGCCAGCACGGTTCCAGCCATGAAACGCATTGTTTTATACCGCCCGATCAGCATCCCGATTCCAGAGCTGTCCATAAAGGTTGTCTGCCCAAAATCAAATAAAATGCAGCGGATGTGTTTTTTCTGCACCAGGCAGTCCATCTCCTCACAGAGACGCTTCGACACATGATGGTCGATCTCCGCCGGAAGATGCACACACATCCGGGTACCCATTATCGCAAACATATGATCCATATTAAAATCCCCTCCTGTTATCTAAAAAAACGCTCGAACCTTACGTCTTCCGCCCGCCCTTGTCGGGTGGCATCCGCACTGGAGTGCCGGATATTCGGATATTCCCTCGCCCGGCTCTGCGCACAGAAAAAGGAGAGCGCACAAACGCTCTCCCACTCTTCTGGGTTTCTCTTTTTGTAAAACTATTTTTCCCTGGCAAATGTCTCAATCAGCCTACCACATTCCCGTATGCGTCATACTGCAGGCCGGTTGTCGGGTCTGTCCAGACCACTTCGGAGGATGTCCCGGTCGTCGTGTCATCATAAATCGTGATGCCGTCGTCCGTTCCGGTGGTATCCGTCGTAGCAGACGCGGCGTCCGTCTCCGCCGTGACATCGGTCGCCGCATCGCCAAGCCCGCTCAGATCCAGCGTATTGGTCGAGGTATCGCTCGAAGAGGACGAGGAGATATAGCCCTGAACGACAGACGCATTGGACGGATAATACTCAATAATCTGATTAAACACTTCATCCGCGCTGTCCCGGTCTCCCAGATAATAATAAGCCATGCCCAGATACAGCATCGCATTGTAATGATCCGACTGCTCGCGGTCCGGGTCTGCTTCCACCGCTTTTTCAAGATTCGTCGCGGCCGTCTGGTAATCTCCCTGCACATATGCCGTCGTACCGGCGGCGTAATACTCCGTGAACAGGCTCGCGGACACCGCGCTGCTTAAGGATTCATACAGGCTCAGGGCATTGCCCTCGAACGCATCCGCACTCAGCTCCAGAATCCGTTCGGCAGCTGTTGATTCACTGCCGCTGACGTACAGATTCGCAATAGCAAGCAGCTCATCGTAGCTCTCCACCTTCGCCAGAGCCGCATCCCGATCCTCCTCGGCTTCCGCAATCTGCTCATCGTAGCTGTCGATCTCTTCCTGCAGCTCCTCGGCCTGTACCTGCGCAGAGGCAAGCTTCGTGTTCGCCTCTGTTACCTGCCGGTTCGCATCATCATTGACAGACTGCCGGTTCGCCGGAACAATCAGGAACCATACGACCGCGCCGCCCAGCAAAATGCCCAAAACAATATTGATGAACGTGGCAATGGTCGAACTGTCGCGGAACGTCGTGGGCTGGATAATCATCTCGTTCCCGCTCAAGTAGCGCAGCGTGCCGGACACCTGCCCGTCCTTTCCATCCGCCGCATCCTTTTCATACCGTTTGTGCCGACTGCTCAAGCCGGTCCCTCTGCCGGTCGCATTCTCAATCTCCTGCAGATAGCGCAGCGTCGTCGTGTTCGTCGCGTCAATCTGTACAGCCTTTTTGAGCAGCTTTCGCGCACGCTCATACTCCTGCCGTTTCATATATAAAAGTGCCAGCAGCTGATAGGCCTTCACCAGCTTCGGATTGTGGTTAATCACCTTTTTCAGCTGGATAATCGCCATATCCTCATTATCCTCACGACAATAGAGGACCGACTGGTTGTACTTCCGGATCGACTGATTGATGGTATCCAGCTTGTTTTTATTGTTCTGCATCTGGTCAAGGTAATAGTCGGCTAGATTGTCTTCCGCCTGAAGATTCTTGCTGATGACCCATTCGCAGAGCGCAGAAACCGCCTCGCCCGTCTCATAATAGCAAAGACCAAGCAGATTTCTCGCGTCGGTATTCTCCTTACTGAACTTCAGGCTGCGCTTCAGGCAGGTAATCGCCCCTTCCATATCCCGGATGCGCGCCTTTTCCAGGCCCTCATTATACAAAAGATTCGAAATGCGGCCAATTCGCTTCTGAATTGAGATGTCAGCCCCGCATCCCGTACAGTAATCAGACGCGCCTAAAGGTGTGTTACAGTAAATACATCTCATCGGCTCCCCTGCTTTCTGTTCTTCTTTTCCTCTCTGAGCATCTCTTTGAGAATATCACTCATGTCTGTCAGGTCACGGCTGTAAATCGCGTCCTCCGCCTCATTGACATCCATACTGGTATGGAACTTTTTCAGTTCTTCCTCGTAATTAATCATATGTACCCCTTTGCCTCTTCACAAACCGTCCTTCCCCTGGTTTCGACCGTCTGTGTCTTCATTCCCATCTGTTTTCGTTTCGCTCGCCGGCACACTCTGCCGACTGTACCCGGCAGCCTGCATTCTCAGTTCCGATCTTCCATCCGTAAGAAACTCTTTTCATTCCCTGGCTTCTCTGAGAATCGCCTTCAGCTCTCCCACCAGGTACAGCGACCCGGCGCAGAACAGCATTCCGTCTCCCCGCAGCTGCAGCGCCGTCCCAAAGGCCTCCCTCACGTCCGCTTTCGCCGTGACCGGCGCGTCCGTATAGCGCCGGAACACGTCCGCGAGCTGATCCGCCGGGACCACGCGCGAGCCGCCGACCTGTGTCACCACGACTGAGGAAAGCCGTACCCCCTCGCAGATCTCCTGAATCATCTTTTCATATTCCTTGTCTGCGACTGCGGAAAATAAAATCGAAACCGTTCGCGGCACATCCTCCCGGGCTTTCCCATCTGCCTTCGCACACGTGCCCCCGCAAAAATTCTCAGGATCCTCTTCCGCATTGCCCGACATCTCCTGCACGCCCTGCAGTGTGCGGATAAATTCATGGATGCCATCCGCGTTGTGTGCACCGTCCAGTACCACACCAGGCAGAACCGTCTCCATCCGTCCCGGCCAGCGCGTCCGCGCGATTCCCTCCGCCGCCTGTGCCATGCCGATGGTCTGCTCCGGGTCGATCACCCGAAGCGCCAGCAATGCCAGCGAGCTGTTGACCACCTGATACGGCGCCAGATACGGCACCGTTACTTTTATTTTTTCATCATAACCGCAATTCAAAAGAAAATCAATGCTTTTATCTGTTTTTCCCAGTATTTGGCTCATGGAAGCGTCATAGCGGACCGCTTTTGTGTGCATCTCTTCCGCGCGCGCCGCAATCACCGCGGCTGCCTCCGGATTGCGCCCGTCATAAACCACCGGTACGCCTTCCTTTATAATACCCGCTTTTTCTCCGGCAATCGCAGTCACCGTATCCCCGAGATATTCCATATGGTCCAGACTGATGCTGGTGATCACGCAGCAAACCGGCCGCTCCACCAGATTCGTCGCGTCCAGCCGCCCGCCCAGCCCGGTCTCGAGAACCAGGTACTCGACCCCGGCCTCCCCAAAAATCAAAAGCCCCGCCGCAAACAGCAGTTCAAAATACGCCGGATGGGCAAATCCGTCCGCCATCATCTCCTCCGTCACCTGCATCACGCGGGTAAATGCGCGCGCAAAGGTCTCATGGGAAACCGGTTCCCCGTCCACCTCAAACCGTTCTGTGATATCGACCAGATGCGGAGACGTAAACAACCCCGTATGCCGTCCGGCATTGGTCAGAATCGAGGAAAGGAACGCGCAGACACTGCCTTTCCCATTCGTTCCCGCCACATGGATGACCTTCATCTTCCGCTCCGGGCGGCCGATCCGGCGAATCAGCTCAAGCGTATTCTCCGGCTTATTTTTTTTCGTAAATTTGGGTACACGTTCGATGTATTCCACTGCTTCTGTATAATTCATATCCAACTCTTCTCTCCCGTATCGCTCATCGGCGCTGCACTTTTCTGCATTTGCGTTCTGCTCCGGCCGACGCCGCACTTATCTGTATCTGTGTTCTGCTCCGCCCGACGCCGCTCTTATCTGCATCTGTGTTCTGCTCCGCCCGGCGCCGCACTTTTCTGCATTTGCGTTCTGCTCCGCCCGACGCCGCACCTTTCTGCATCTGTGTCCTGCTCCGCCCGACGCCGCTCTTTTCTGCATCTGGCGTTGTGCGCTGCTTCCTTTGCATTCCCTTCTGCCGCTCACAGCACACCCGTCTGGCGCACGTTTTCCATCTGGCTCAAGAGCCATGCGTTTATCATCAATAGCAACGCCATTGTACTCCCCGCCTGTTTTTTATTCAAGAATTATTTATCGCAAAATGCACGGGCATTCGTGAATATTTTCTTAAATTTGTCAATTTCCAGTTTCTTCTATGGACACAAAAATTTTCGGATGATATACTTTTATATGGTAATAAGCGACATTTATTGAAACGACATTTATTAAAGAAAGGATTATGGGGTTATGAAGAAGAAACTGGTTTTAGCAATTCTGGCACTCGGCGCAGCATCGATGCTCTGCGGCTTTGACAGTGCCGAGACAGCGGAAGGGGTTCTGGAAAAGATGTCCGAAAACTCTGCTGCCATGGAAAGTATGTCCTCGAACTTCGGAGTGAACTGTGATGTTGCCGTAGAGATCGGGGACGGCACCACCACCTCCTCCATCGCGGTTCTCGTCACCGCTGATTTTGACATTCAGGCGACGCTGGACCCACTCGCGACAGCGCTCGACGGCAGCATGACGATATCCACCTTCGGTCAGGGTGAGACCATCGATATGGAGATGTATATGATCACCGGCGATGACACATTGGATACCTATATCTATATGCTTGATTCCACGACCGACGAGGACGGGGAAGGCAGCTGGCAGTACAGCTCCACCTCTCTGGAGGATTATGACCTTCAGGAGCTGATTGATCTCTCCTCTTCCATCGAATACGGCGAGCTCTCCGACTGGGGACTTGATTTCGAGCTTGCATCGGAGGCGATCGACTATGAGGGCACTGAGTGCTATCTCCTTTCGACGATCATCGATTCTTCCAACCTTTCTACACTCATCGAAAAGAGTGAGGAGCTGGTAGAAGATCTGACCGGAGAAGAGCTTCTGGATGAAGAAGACACGGATACCCTCGATTATATGCTGAGCTATCTGGATGGGCTGCAGATCAACATTGACTACTATGTCGACGCAGAGACCTATCTCCCCGTCGCGTTCCATATGGATCTGAACAATAGCGACCTTACGGTTCTCAACGATTATCTGGCCGCGATGCTCGGTGCATACGACGATGAGGAGTACACCACCACAGTCAACATCGTTCTCAACGACCTGTCCATGGACTACACGATGTCCTATGACGATGTGGAAGAAATCACCGTGCCGGAAGAAGCGCTCGAAGCCATCGCCTCCGGCGAGGCAGAGGATCTCGGCGACCTGACCGAAGATCTCGACGAGCTGACCGGCGGGGAAGACGACTACGACTACGAGGATGACTACGCAGACGATGCAGATGACTATACGGATGATGCAGACGATTCCTACGATTCTGCCGATGACGCGGACGACTATACCGACGATGCAGATGAAAGTCCGGAGGACGCACAGGAAGCGTAGCAAAACGTATAATGAAACGAAAACGGCTCCCGACAGCAGCTTGCACTGCCGGGAGCTTTTTTCATCTTATCACATGTCCGTTCTCGCACAGCGAGAATGGACGAAGGCCACGCCAATCGCGCAGCGATTTTCCAATGCGCGGCTTTCATCTTATCACGTTCTGCTTTTTTACTCAAACTGCGCGGTATAGAGCTTATAGTAAAACCCGTTCTTTTTCATGAGACTCTCATGTGTCCCCTGCTCCACCACGTCCCCGTGGTCAACGACCAGGATCCGGTCCGCATGCTGGATCGTAGACAGGCGATGGGCAATCACAAAGCAGGTTTTATTGCTCATCAGCTGGCGCATGGCGGCCTGAATCTCGCGTTCTGTGCTGGTATCCACGTTTGAGGTCGCCTCGTCCAGGATCAGCATTTTGCAGTCAAACAGCATCGCGCGCGCGATGGTGAGGAGCTGCTTCTGCCCTTTGGAAATATTTCCGCCGTCCTCGCTGATGACCGTCTGGTAGCCCTGTGGCAGACGCATAATGAACGGATGGATGTGAGCAGCCTTCGCGGCGGCCTCGACCTCCTCCGGTGTAGCGTCCTCCTTTCCGTAGGCGATGTTTTCAAATATCGTTCCCTGGAACACCCAGGTGTCCTGAAGCACCATCGCATAGGCGCCACGGAGACTGGATCGGGTCAGATCCCGGATATCCGTATTATCGACCGTGATCGAACCTTTATTTACATCATAGAACCGCATCAGCAGATTGATGATCGTCGTTTTCCCCGCTCCGGTCGGCCCGACGATCGCGATAAGCTTTCCGGCGTCCGCCTCCAGGCTCAGGTCGTGCAGAATCGTCTTTCCCGGGTCATAGCCAAAGCTGACATGGGTAAGACTGACATCCCCTTTTACATCGGTGAGTGCACGGGCATTCGCGCGGTCCGCCAGCTCCTCCGATTCGTCCAGCAGATGGAATACCCGCTCTGCCGCGGACAAGGCTGAAAACAGCTCATTGATAATATTGGCGATCTCATTGATCGGACCCGAGAATTTCCTGGAATACAGTACAAAGGAAGAAATCTGTCCGAGGGATACGCCGCCCAGCATGTAAAGCGCAGAGCCAAGAATCGCGATCAGCGACAGGCTCAGGTTGTTGATGGAGCCCATCGTCGGTCCGATGGTCGTTCCGTAATAATCCGCCTGATAATAAGCATCCGCGGCATCTTCATTGACTGCGGCGAACTGATCTCTCACCTGATTCTCGTAGGCATACGCCTGAATCGTCTTCTGCCCGGTGAGCATCTCCTCCACAAATCCATTCATCGCGCCATAGCTGGCGGAGCGGCGGCTGTAGCGGGGCTGCGTCTGCTTCCGCATATACGCGGTATAGCACACGGACACCGGAATGGTCACGATCACGATGACAGACAGCATCGGGGAAATGTACAGCATCATGGCAAAGGAGCCAAGGATTGTCACCAGCGAGGTCATGATGGAAACGACATCCGTCGAAATACAGGTACAGACGACATCAATATCGTAGCTCACGCGGCTGATGATATCCCCGGCCTGGTTCCGGTCAAAATATCCCACCGGAATCCGCATCAGCTTGTCAAAGACGTCCGTTCGCATTTTCCGGGCGATCCATTTGCTGACGTACATCATGATCACATTAATCGCGATGGTCAGAAGAGACGAGCAGACATAGCAGATCAGCATCCGCTCTGCAAAATAATAGACCCGCTCAAAATTGACCTTCCCTGCTCCGGCAGCGGCTTCATTAATGGCGGAGCCCGCAAGGCTTGGTCCCAGCAGGGACAGAATATTGGATACCAGACAGAGGATCAGAACCAGCAGCAGGATCCATTTGTACACGGCCATATAGCGGATCAGGCGGCGGAGTGTGCCGCCGGTATCCTTTGGTTTTTTCATCACGGTAGCATTTGCCGGCATGGCTTATCTCCCCTCCCCCATCTGCGTATGATAGATTTCCCTGTACTTCGGACACGTCGCCATCAGTTCCTCGTGTGTGCCATGGCCGATGACATCCCCCTCGTCCAGCATGATAATGTCGTTCAGGCTCATGATCGAGCTGATTCTCTGCGCCACCACGATCGTGGTCGTATCCCGGTATTCTTCCCGGATGACCTTCCGCAGCGCGGCGTCCGTCTTATAATCGAGCGCGCTCGATGCATCGTCCAGTATCAATATCTCCGGATGTGCCGCCAGTGCGCGCGCAATCAGGACGCGCTGGCGCTGGCCGCCCGACAGGTTCGCGCCGTGAATGGCCGCCGGATGCTGGTAGCCATCGTCGTAGGCTTCGATAAACTCCTGCGCACGCGCATTTGCGGCGGCCGTGCGGATTCCTTCCGCATCCACGCCCCGGCCGAAATCAATATTTTTCGCCAGCGACTCGGCAAAAATCACATCATTCTGGAACACCACGCCGAATTTCCGCCGCAGGTCATCCTTTTCATAGGTGCGCACATCCTTCCCGTCCACAAAAACATGGCCCCCGGTCGGATCATAGAACCGCATCAGCAGATTGATGACCGTCGTCTTGCCGCAGCCCGTGGCGCCGATAATCCCCAGCGAGCCGCCTCTTTTCATTGTAAAGGAAAGCTCCGAGAGAGACATCTGGATGCTTTCCGCATCGTTCTTCGAGTCAGATATCTTCTGAGCATCGGAAGATGGTTTTCCCTCCGCTCCTCCATAACGAAACGATACATGGTCAAAAATGATAAACCCATCCTGATCGGTATGGGCCGCCTGCGCTTCCGGAATTGCAGCGAGACCCTCCGGCTGGTCAATGACCTCTTTGATTCTACGGGCGGAGGCGTTTGCCTTCGACATCATCATGAACACCCGGTTCAGACCCATGACGCCCATCAGAATCATATTAAAATAGGTCAGGAACGCCAGGATAACGCCCGGCTTTGTGACGCCGTTGTTCACGCGGATCGCTCCGATGACGACCACCAGTGTCAGGCCGATATTCAGTGCCATCGTCATCAGCGGCCCCGGCAGAGCCATAACGACTCCGGCCTTCCGCTCCCGCCGGGTCATCGTTTCATTCGCGGCTTGGAAGCGGCGCCGTTCATAATCCTCCTTGGACAGCGCCTTTACGACCCGGATGCCGGTAATATTTTCCCGCATAATCCGGACAATCTCGTCAACGCTCTGCTGTACTTTATCATACAGCGGAATTCCCCACAGGGAGACCGCGACCGTCACAACCAGCATAATCGGTGCCATCACGCACAAAATAGCGGACAGCCCTGCGTCCATCGTCATCGTAATGGCGATACCGCCGACCAGCATAATCGGCGCACGGACGCCAAGCGCCTGACCGGACTGCAGAAAACTCTGTACATTATAGGAGTCCGAGGTCATCCGGCTCGTCAGAGACGGCAGTCCAAACACGTCCGTCTGACTGCCGGACAGATTCAGCGAATGCCAGAACAGATCCCGGCGAATCTCATATGTGGCGTTTCGGGCGCTTTTCACACTGAGCCGGTTCGCGGCGACATTGGTAAAGCGGGTCAGAGCGGCCAGAGCCAGCATCACGGCGCCCCAGAGCAGAACCAGCTTCATCTGCTTCGTCGGAGCCACTTCGTCGATCATGTACTCCAGCACATACGGAATCAGCAGCTCCAGAATCGTGCCGAGCAGCTTCAGGCTCATGCAGGCAGCCACCAGCCATCGATAACGCTTCAGGTAAGAAAGCATGAATTTCATCGTCCGCTTCCTCCCATCTCCCAGTCATCCAGGAGCTTTTCAAGCAGACCGGCAAGCTGCTCCTGCTCCGCCTCCTCCAGAGCCCGGTACCGCCCGGAAAGGATCTCCTCCTGCGGCTTCGTCTCCAGCGCAAGCCCCCGGTCCGTCAGAGAAATCACGACCCTGCGCCGGTCCGATTCCTCTCTTTTACGCAGAAGAAATCCCTTGCTCTCGAGCTTGGAAATCAGTTCACTCACCGACCCGGCCTGAATATCCAGCGCCTCCTGAATATCCTGCTGGCTCATCGGCCCATTTTTCTGCAGCAGCTGCAGCACCGTCATCTGCCGCGGCCCCGCCGTATGGTGATACAGATAATGACCGCACTGGTGCAGCCGTGCATCCAGCAGTTCCAGCTTCGTTTTCGGTTCCGGGCGATGGCACCCTTCTCTTACTTTTTCCCTTTTCACTCTCATTCACTTCCCATTACTATCATTATCCAGAAAACCACGTCGCAATCTACAGAAAGCGCCAGCAAAGACGCAAGACTGCAAAGCAGCCACTCTGCATGTGATCGCGTGTACCTGCATTTTCTGATGCCGGCATTCAAAACAGCTTCAAACAATTCGGCGGGCATGATTATAGCACAGCAAATTAGTATCGTCAAGGTACCTAAGTATTTTCTCCGATTCCGGGCACCGAGCATTCCTGTTTTGATCTGGCACCGTAAAAACGCGAATCGCAGCATCGGATCCTTTTTTCAGGCAGTGCCAATTTATTTTGAGAGACTGCAAGAAACAGGCCGGCAGAATACGCATAGAATTACAGTGCGGACTGCAGGCCTCATGAATATTTCGTTTCAACCCGGATAAACTTAGAATAAAATCTGCCTGCAGAAAGGAACGAATATGCGTCTTCTTCATCCTGTGAGAGCATTTCAAAGTCAACTATCCATGCAAGCACGGCTGCCAGGCTCGCTGCTTCGCGGGAATAAACAGAATCAGCCTGACATACAGGAAGCACCCGCGAATGCGGATTTCGCTGACCCCCTGCCGCTTCATTCCATCTACCTCGCCCAGCTTCTGAAAAGCGCGCGTATATACGCCAATACAGAAAAACCCGTCGTTCTGTGCATCGGCACTGACCGGATCATTGGCGACAGTCTGGGCCCGCTTACCGGCAGTTTGCTGGAAAAATACAACGGTGCATCGTTTTTTGTTTACGGCACGCTCTCCTCCACCGTCCATGCCTGTAATCTGGAAAAAACACTCCGCCAGATAAAAAAAGAGCACCCACACAGTGCAATTATCGCTGTGGATGCTTCTCTTGGTCAGGAAAATAAGATTGGGTCTGTATTTATCCACCCCGGCAGTATAAAGCCCGGTATGGGTGTCAGCAAAAATCTGCCTGCCGCAGGTGATATCTCCATCACCGGAATCGCAGGTGCACGGGGTAATCAACCCTACCTCACTCTGCAGACTGCGCGCCTGTCACTGATTATGGCAATGGCAGAGGAAATCTGCGCATGCATTGTAGATGCGTGCGGCTAGAGCTCTACCCGCCCTTCGAGTGCGCGCAGCAGGGTCATTTCGTCAATATACTCGAGGTCTCCGCCGACCGGAACGCCGCTTGCAATGCGGGTGACCTTGATGCCGGTCGGTTTAATCAGCTTGCTGATGTACATCGCGGTCGTCTCACCCTCGAGGCTGGAGTTTGTCGCGATAATGACTTCCTCCACATCTCCCTCGAGGCGCTTGATCAGCTCTTTCAGGCGGATGTCGCCAGGCCCGACCCCGAGCATCGGAGAAATCGCGCCGTGCAGCACATGGTACACACCCTCGTATTTGCCGGTCTTCTCATATGCCGCCAGATCCCGGGTCGTCTCGACCACCATGATGGTCTTTTTATCCCGCGCCGGGTTGCTGCAGATCGGGCAGATTTCCTGATCCGTCAGCGTACAGCACTCCTTACAGTAGCGGATGTTTTCCCGCGCATCCGTGATCGCGTCCGTCAGCTGCTTCACCCGCTCCTGCGGCATATGGATGATGTGAAACGCCAGCCGCTGCGCGGACTTGTTCCCGATGCCCGGCAACGCGGAGAGCTGCTCGATCAGCTTCGACATCCGTTTTCCATAGTAATCCATCAGAATCCGAATCCTCCAAGTCCGCCCATACCACCGGTAAACTTCGACATCGCGGCAGCCGCCTCTTCATCGACCTTGCGCAGCGCCTCATTGGTTGCAGCTACAACCAGATCCTCAAGCATCTCGATGTCATCCGGGTCCACGACCTCCTCCGAGAGCTTCACCTTCGTCACCTCACGCTTGCCGGAAATCGTCACCTCAACCGCGCCGCCGCCGGCCGCCGCAGTGAATTCCTTTTCCTCGAGCGCCTTCTGATTCTCCTCCATCTGCTTCTGCATCTTCTGTGCCTGCTTCATCAGATTGTTCATATTGCCGGGCATTCCGCCCTGAAAACCGCCTCGTTTCGCCATGATAGTCTCCTTTTCCTGTTTTTCCCTATTCTACTATAAAACCGGATTCATTGCCACAGGATTTCTAAAAAAGTATGCTTCTCTTACTCGCAGACCTATAAGACTTCAAAAAGCATACTTTTTACCGCATCAGCTCCTTTCACTATTTCGTCCAGTGTATAAAGCTGCAATATATGTCCATCGGCTTCCATGTTGATTTTTTCATCAAATCCCTCTGCTGAAAACAGTACATAATAAAAATTTGCCCGTTTCTTTTCAGAGCCAAGCTTGGCTTTTGTATCAAGATATTCTGAATATCGAAATGGAGCATTTTTAAATTTGCATTCTCCCACCAGGTAATTCCCGGCTTCCCGATCGATGGCAAGCAGGTCAATTTCGCTTTCCGCAAGCTTTACACCATCCGTATTACGCATAGTCGTTTTTCCCCACCAACGCCCCATCTTTGCATACCGAAACGGCAATTTTCCCTTCTTTTGCAGTTCTTTTACAAATTCCCTGCATATATCCTCAAAAGGAAAGGCAGAAAAATCAGACAATTCCGGTGCCACCGAATATTCATAAACCCCTTCTACATCACCATCCTCAAGCTGAGACAGATTTGCAAAGCCAAATCGATACCAGAAACGAAAAAAATGATCGGTCAGCCGATAAATTCCTCTTTTCGCGTTTGCTGTCTCCTTTATCTGAGAATCTACTGAAAATTCGCGTTCCACAATTCCAAGCTCCATCAGGTTTCGCAGATAAACACAGGTTTTTGACGTATCATTGATTAACGATTTCTGGCTGATTTCGTTTAGTTTTGTACTGCCATGTGCTACCGTCTCGATAATAGAATTATAAATCGGCGTCTCCCGAAGCTCCTGATGAAGCAAAAATTCCACTTCGCTATAAAGAACACAGCCTTTTGTCAAAATGTTTTGCTTAATATTTTCTGCAACCGACAGTTCCGCATCCCATTGCCTCAGATAATGCGGCACCCCGCCAAGCACTGCATAGGTAATCACTTTATCACGGTTCGAATAATCGGGGAAAAATTTTACAACATCGTAAAACCCCATTTCTGTCATCTTAAAGATTCCCGTCGCTCTCCCATACAGGGGATTCTTTTCGGCCAAAAGTTCCTTTTCGATAAAGCTCATGGCGCTTCCGCAGAGAATCAACATCAAATTGCTGTCTTTCAACTCCGCATCCCAGAGATTCTGCAGTATAGAAGGAATGCTGCTATTTGCCCGGCACATATACGGGAATTCATCCAATACCACCAGCTTTTTCTTTTCCCCAAACGGCAGATCACAAATAGCGCGAAGCGCGCGCTCCCAATCTGGGAATCCGCTGATGTATCGTTTTGCCGGTATTTCTTCCTTTAACAGTTGTGCAGAAAAACGAGCCAGCTGTATCGAATCCGTGCTTTGCGTACAAGAATAGAAAAAATGCGGCTTGTTTTTGCAAAATTCTCTGAGCGTCTCCGTTTTTCCAATCCGCCGTCTGCCATAAAGAACAATCATCTGTCCGTTTTTCCGGGCATAATGATCTTCAAGAAACTTTAACTCTTTTTCCCGTCCAATGAACATATGACGCCTCCCTTCAGCGTCGCTACTATTAAATCCAAATTAAGTAAATTTAGATTTAACATTATATTACATCTTTTTCTCAGGAAAAGCAAGTGTCAAAAAACAAATTCATCCCATATCCGCCGCGTACAGAGCCGCGCCGAGCGCCCCGCACAGCTGCGCCTTGTCGCTGATAATCAGCTTTGTGCCAAGCCGCTCCTCGAGCGTCTTCACAAGACCCTGGTTCTGCGCCACGCCGCCGGTCATCATGTAGGCTTCCGCGCCGCCGACGCGTTTCACGAGCGCCGCCGTTTTCGCTGCGACCGCCTTATTCAGGCCGTGTACGATGTCGTCCGGCTTCTTGTTCTGTGCGATCAGCGAAACCACCTCCGACTCCGCGAATACCGTGCACATACTGGAAATCGTGATATCCTCCTCGTAAGAGAGGCCAGCCTTTCCGATCTCGTCCAGGCTCATCTCCATCGTCCGCGCCATCATTTCCAGGAAGCGGCCGGTGCCCGCCGCGCATTTGTCGTTCATGACAAAATTCTTCACTGAGCCGTCCTCGTCAAGCCGGATGACCTTGCTGTCCTGCCCGCCGATGTCCACTACCGTCCGTACCCGCGGGTCGAGGAAATGCGCTCCTCTCGCGTGACAGGTGATTTCCGTAATGCTCTTGTCTCCTACCTGGATCGCCGTGCGGCCATAGCCCGTCGTGACGACGGAATCGATGTCCTCCCGCTCAAGCTTTGCCTCCTGCAGCGCCTGCTCCAGCGCACGCTCCGCCCCGATCGCCGCGCCCGCACCGGTCGGCAGGATAATGCTCGCCACGATTTCTTTCTTTTTATTTAAAATCACAACGTCCGTACTCGTCGAGCCACTGTCAATCCCCGCAAAATATCCCTTCCCCATGTGAGGTGTTCTCCTTCCATATTGTCCTGCGGACAACCCATTGCTGACCGTCATTCCGCCGCCGGATGCCGCAAATTCTCCACTCATTCCTGCCATTCCGGTTTTATTCGCCCAGTCCGCTCCGCCAGATTGACCTGCACAGTTCGCCCCGTCAGATTGACCTGCACAACCGCTGCAGCCATTGCTTCCGTAACCCCCGCCGGGTACCGCGCCCGGATTCTCCTGCGCCGCGCGGATCTCTCCCACAATTTGTGGAAATGCCCCCTCGCTGAAGGTCTCAGCTACCGCTTCGGTCGGTGCTAAACGCCTGCCACTGGCAGGCAGCACCGGCGGCAGGTCGCGCCGGTCAATTGGAGAATGCTGCGCATTGGACCGGCGCTGTGGATTCAGGCTCAGGCTCTCCGCAAACGCCTCCAACCTGGTCAGCAGCTGTCCGCTGCTCTGCACCGTATAGTCCGACTCAATTTTCAGAAGCGGCACGTCCGTGTGCGACTTGATATCGGCATATTCAAAGCTGTAGAAATCACAGAATTTCACCGTATGATAGATGATTCCCTTCAAAGAGGGATCCTGATACAGCTGCTTGCGTCCGGTGGCATCCAGCATCCGCATGCATGGAATCTGCCCAAGCAGCTCGCCCGCGTACCAGTCCATGAGGGCGCTGAAATCTGCCTTTGCGGTTCCCTCTCCTTCCCCATGCGCTCCATTACCGCAAGCACAGCCATCACGCTGTACATTACTTACATCGGAGTTTCTAATTCCGCTTCCACTTCGATTGCTTTCACCGGCATTTGCTCCCGTATCCGAATGTCCATCCGGTCGCACACCATCCGAGCCAGCCTGGAATTCCTCCTCCGGATACGTCCACGCCACCGAACGGTTGTGCACGCAGGTCTCGTTTACGACCGGAAGCGGCATATTCTGAGCCGTCATCTCAAACAGCTCCTCGCCCATCCGGGCACCGAGAACCGCAATATGCGGCATCGTCATGCGCTGCTGCGGAGAAAATGCGCTGCGAAACGCCTCATAATCAAATGACTTTCCCTTATATTCCCCGTATTTCTTTGCCAGATCCGCGAGCTGCGCCGCCATGCGCTCCCGGCTGCAGGCATTTCCGCAGTGGAGCGCGTCCACCCTGTAGAGAAACTCCAGCTGACCGCCGCCCGCATGATTCTTTCGTTCCGGCACCTCATCCGCCTGCCCCCGCACTGCGCCGGGAAACATATCCTTCAGCAGATCATAAACGCTGCGGATCGTATCGCAGCAGTTGACCAGCACCAGCTCCCTCACCTCTCCGGCGAGCACCGCCTCCAGGACGGATTTTCCAAAACCGCAGAGATTCGGATGCGCAATCTGATCCGCAAAATCAAATCCCTCCGGCATATGATTCAGATTCTCACACTCACCGCCAAACGCTGCGAGCAGCTCCAGCGGTGTATATTTACAAACATAATATGTCTTTCCCAAAACAGTTCCCTCACCTTGTCACCTGCATCACTAAACCTATCCACATTACATCGATTGCCTGGGCGATTCCTCCGCATTGCTGCACTTCATTATCCATCGTTTACCCCTCGGCAAGCATCTCCAGAAACGCCCCCAGCCGCGTGGAGGTCTGTCCCTCGCCGCCGTGGCTCCGGTCGCAGCCGTCCCCGTCCAGGATCAGCGTCGGAATCCCTTCCGCCTCAAATTTTCTCTTCGCAAGCTGCGAGCCGCCGAGCGTATGCTTACAGCCCCAGTGATTGAACCAGATCACGCCGTCCGCCTTCGTCTCCTTCGCATGCCGGCTGCCCGCGTCAATGCGCCGCGTGATGCTGCCATTGAGCGAATTGTACACCAGACGCATCTCCATATCCTCGTAGGGGTCGTCCGAATGATGCTCCAGATCCGAGACCTGCGCCAGCTCGCACCCCACAATCTGCGCGCTCTCTTTGAGCAGAAATGCATCCTTCACCGCTTGTGACCAGAATGGGAGCGTATGCATCCAGTAAATGCGCTTTCCCCGCGCGGGACCGGCCGTTTCCATATCCGCAAGCAGGCGCGCCGTATAGCGTTCCTCCTCTTCTGTACCCAGCAGAATGTTATTCGTCATCCCGCTGTACAGCGGCGTTACCAGATCCGCCGGAATGTATTTATCCACCCGTCCCTTCTGGAACCGGTCATAATTATCCAGCGTCCGGCGGCTGCGCTTCAGCCGTTCGCCAAGCCGCCCGTCATCAATCGTTTTGCCCGTCTGTTTTTCCAGAAACTGCTTCAAATCACGGAACTGGTCGGCTACGTAGGCGATATCCGCCTGCGTATGCCCCGCCGGAACGTCAATCGCAAAGCACGGCACCTGGTAAAAGTCCGCCATCTCCTTAAACGTCAGAAGGTTCGCATCGCAGGCCAGACTTGTATAGACAATGCAGCGCGGCGCAGGAAGAAGTCCCCTCCTGGCCGCACCAATAAACGTCTTATGATAGCTGCACAGCGTCTCAGAAATGCCAAAATCCTCCGCCGTCTGCAAAAGCGCCCGCTCCGCTTTCGAAGCAGAAAGATAGCAGGAGAAGGCTTCCACATTATAAGGGAAAAGCCCGGCCTCCTGCATCAGCTCGCACGGCGTAAACACGCTGACCAGCACACTCTGGTCCGGCTTCTTCAGCGGCATCAGCATCATATCCATCATCAGCCGCGCCAGATACTGATCCGCCGGAAGCAGCTCCTTCTCCGGCGCAAACCGGTTCTTCAGGTTCTGTGCCTGCCAGCCGGTCTTCAAAAGCCGCCGCGCCTGCGCCGGCCTGGTCTCACTCATTTTTTCAATATAATGCCCAAAAGTCTCAATAACCTGCAAAATCGTTAATCCTCCCTGCCGGGCAGCACCAATAAACCTCTTCATTCCATGCGTATCCTGCCTGTTTCGCTGAAAACACGACACAAATTCCCGGCGTATGTTTTTTCTCAATTTCCCTGCGCATTATACGATACTTTCCGGAAAATGTAAAGGCAGGCCGGATTTCATCACCGATTTTTATCCGGCTGTTTCAGCCGAAAAAATTCCTTACGCAGCCCTGCGCATAAAAACGCGTTACGCCCACGAGTCCTCTGTGAACGTAACGCGACCTGCATTTTAACAAAGAAGAACAGGAAATCATCCTCCGAATCCGTTTTCTATACGACCTCTATCCTGCACCGATGTACTTTATCCTTGCGATTATACCCGATCCCGACCAGAATAATTCTCCCAGTCGTTTTCGGCTGTTCGCCGATCTTCCCCTGAAACTTCAGGGCGTAGTTTTTATCCTTGATCTGCTGTAAAGCTGTCTCCGGGGAATCATCTACCTTCAGTTCAATAATAATGCCGTCATCCGATCGGTTATGAGGATAAAAGATATAATCTACGTACCCGATTCCTGCCTGATCCTCGCGCTGAATATCATACGTGTTTCTCGCTGCGATGTATGCAAGCTTCACGCTTCCTGATAATTCTGCTTCGTCATTATACGCTTTTAAAGGCGATTCTGTTGTGTGTACGATAGCCAATACCTTTCCAACCGTTTCCTCATCCCCGTCATACGTCGCCTGCAGGATGCGCGCGGACTCCTTTTCCAGTTCCCGCATATAGCTGTATTTCGGCTCTGTCCGTATAATCCTGTCGAACTCGATTTCAAGTTCTTTGTTCGGTATACGCACACAGCCATCATAATAATTTAAATATCCATACACGACCATGGCAGACAGAATTTCATCCCGTTTTTCAAGAACCGGAGCCGTGGTGGCATATTCGGATATATCTGCTTCTACCTGTTCACCGGCGACAAGCAGCATCACCGCCTCCCGTACGCCATCCACATCATTCAGCACATAATCTTTCAGTTCGTCATACTCACCCGCTTTCGCCCAGTAATTATTGAGCGCATCACGTGTGAGGGCACGTACAACCGAATTCGGGTTATATATGCTGCTGCCGTTTTTTCTCTGATATCCATCATACCATCTGGCCAGATCCTCCCGTGAAAATTCCGGCCTGACATGATTCCTTCGATAGCGTTGATACAGTTCATCTACCTCTTCGTTGGTAAATCCAAAGTATTCATCATACATACTGCTATTCGCCATATTATATTCATCAAAATGATTCATTGTGTCGCTGGCGGAATACTTTTTAATTGGAAGGACGCCAGTCAGATATGCCAATTCTACATAAGCCATCCCCTTTGTCATTCCTCCAAGAAAAGCAGTGAACTTTCCTCTGTCCGCATCGGTGAAATAATCCTTATGAAAAACATAATCCCACTCATCAAATATAAATATGAATTTTTCATTATGATTTGCAAGTGATACGATCCGCAAAGCAGCTCCCAGCGAATCCTCTTCCCGGATTTTCGCATTTGGATATGCTTCTCTTAAGTCATCAAACAATCGCATTTTAATGGTTCTGATATATTCCCTGTAGGATTCGCACTCCTCCACAGCCCTGCTGAAATCAATATAAATCAGGTTATGCCGGTTCATGTGCTTCGCATAACCATCATTTCCGGCAATCCTCAGATGGGAAAACACCTCGCTGCTGTCTACGCCCTTGCCAAAGAAGGATCCTATCATCGCTGCTACCACGGATTTCCCAAATCTTCGCGGCCTGGTGACAGAAATATAACTCCCCTGCTGCTCTACAAGGGGGATTAATTCATTTAGCATTTCTGTTTTATCTACAAAATATGGTTTTACGATTTCTCTTCTGTAAATATCAATGACATCTTCCGGGTTCAGATAATACCCCATCCCTGCACCTCCTCATTTTGCCGGATTCACCTGAGCGTATACGAATTTATACTTTTCTATAGCTGTAGATTACCACGATATTTACCTCAATTCAACCGGATTTTTAAGTACTATAGTCAGCGGAGCCACGGTTGCCGCGCAAAAATGTTCGCCGCATTGCTGAAGCAGGCCACCACCGGCTTACTTACCCACCACAGGAAAAATTCCCTGCTGTTCAGATGGAAGGTATAGGCCGCCATCTCCCAGATCCGGTTGATCAGATCGTCCCCACCGCACGCAACCGCCGTCCGTTATGCCCTTTTTTGAAAACAGGATGACCGGCTCCGGGGCGTACACCTTCCAGACCGGCGGTTCCGGATGCCCGTATTCCATCCTTCTGGTATGAAGCATCATGTTGTGATATATTTCAAGCTCACCAAAGTGCCAGATCCACTGACTCATTTTCCTCGTTTCCCTTCTGTTCCTGCATTTCTATGATGCAAGAGGGCCGGTTGCGTCTTTAGCCGCAAAACACATTGTCCGGCTCTGTACATACAAAGGTGCCGTACGTCAACCATACACAGCACCTTTACCGCTATCAACAGTCCCTTTACTGCTATCACAAGTAATAATTTCTCACAGCTTCTCCCCGTTTTCCGCACAGTTTCGATTTTCTTTTTCCTCTACTCCATCAGCTTCATCAGCACGCGGGCATACATCTCATGCCCCGTCTTCGACGGATGGTTCATTCCGTTGGCCAGAAGTGCTTTTACCGGATAGCCGGCTGCTTCATAAGCTTCCCAGACGGCATAGGTGTCGGCAAGGCATACTTCCTCCTGCACGGCAAGCTCATGTGTCTACGAGACCAAATGACAGGTAATCACTTCGAGATACGCTTCCTGATCCGTCGCTCTTCCATTCTTTTCAGCATACAAATTCAAATGGAACAGCCGGTATTCCTGCCGAATTGTAAACGTTCACGAGGAACCAGGGGGTCTGGGCGAACTTTATCTGTATTCTTTCCGGAGTTACTGTTGCACAAGCGGATTTTTCCGCATCGCCATTTAACTGCGAAATCATTTCTACCTCTGCATCTCGTTCTGTTGATGAGCCCAAGTGTGCTTCTGCTTCAGCAAGCCTAAGCACCAGCCGGTCACCCTCTGCCCGGAAAACATAGGGCAGTTCTTTTCCTGCATCATTATACAGCTTCAGCGCATCAATGGAATCTCCGGCAATCCGCAGGCCATCTCCGGCATAGCAGAACGTGAGCGTAATCTCATCTTCATTCCTCTCTGCGGAAATGGCGCGGGGTGCATCGCACAGAAGCTCTTCTGATCCTGCTTCTGCGCTATATACATGTCCTCTCGCGAGCAGAGCCAGGCGCTCGCCGACCGTCTTTTTATTTTTCGGATGAATGTCTTTTTCTTCCCCTACATCCGATATGGAGCAAAGATAAACATTATTTACCGTATCTGCGACCTGCTCCTGGCACTCGCGGATTATTGGATAGTGGTTTTCTTCGGTTTCCAAAAGCCAGCGGTCATAACCTGGCAGCTGTACAAGGAGGAACGGAATATCTGCCCCCTTCCAGAGCTCTCTCCAGTCGCCGATCAGGCCGGTCAGCATATCCTTGTATAATATATTTTTCCCCGGGACGTCGTCGCTCTCTCCCTGATACCACAAAAATCCCCGGATCGCATACGGTGCAATCGTTTTGAGCATATGCTCGTAAAGGCTGCCGGGAATCTCCTGCGGCTGCATCATTTCCAGATAATCACTCAGTCCATCCGGCGTA
This sequence comes from Lachnospiraceae bacterium, assembly GCA_021199475.1. Lineage (GTDB taxonomy): Bacteria > Bacillota > Clostridia > Lachnospirales > Lachnospiraceae > Choladousia. The sequence goes on along the minus strand of JAJQHZ010000140.1, from coordinate 50,328 downwards.
TGAGTGAAAAACTCCCGGATTTCCTCCTCAGACGGAGTACGCGGCATAAAATATTCTGTGAACGGATCGGCAAACAGATTTCCCCGGTCGTTCATCGGATTATGGTGCTGCTTTTTCCAATAAACATCTACATCCATCTCTGAAAGCCGCTTCTCATAGTCCAGCATCCAGGGCAGACCGCATTTTTTCACGGTCTCCGGATTCATCCAGGCGGCAGCGATTGTTCCACCCCAGTTGCACCCGAGGATTCCGACCGGGACATTCAGTGCATCACAGATTGCTTTTTCAAAATAGTAGCCAACTGCGCTGAAATACTCCAGATCTTCTGCGGTAGCACAGCGCCAGATGTTCTGACGGCTGTAGTCAAACTCCTCCATCTGGCCTTCATAGCAAACCTCCGGCACGTCAAAGAACCGGACGCGCCGGTTCGGGCAGGCTTTCAGCGCTTCTTTTAAGTGCTTTTCATAACGCATATGAAATTCCATATTGGACTGTCCGCCTGCGACCCAGACTTCCCCGACCGCGACATCCCGGCAGATAATTGTCTCTTCTCCCGAGCCAATCACAAGCTGCTCCTCTTCCGAAGCCGAAAGCGCAGGCAAAACCACACGCCATTTTCCCTGTTCATCCGTAATCACTCCGGCACATTTTCCCTGAATCTCCGCGGTTACAGTCGCTCCCGGAGTGCCCGTCCCCCATACTGTGACCGGTTTTTCCCTTTGCAGAATCATTCCATCCTGAAAAATTGTCGCTAACTGCAGCATCTCGAAATTCCTCCTTGTCGTTTTTATGTCCCAAATTGATTTTTGACAGGACGTGCCCATCATAAAGCGATTTTTCCTGGCGTGGCTCTCCATCCTGAATTTAGGAACTGTTACGAAATAACTTGTGCATCTTGCACCGTCTAACGCGCGAATCGCAGGCTATAAAAGCCTCGACGCAGTTACTGTAAAAGAACATGATTCTACAGAGTGTTCCACGCATTCCATTCCATGCATTGCGTTTATTTAATGTAAGTTGAATTAACACGATATTAACTCTAAATATTCAAAAAAGCAAGATGTGATAATTACCAAATATCACATCCCTGATTTGTGAAAATTGCTATTTGACTCTTCAAAAAGGCATCGGTAAAATAGAAGCTGATTCAGATATGGAAAGAAAGGAATCCTATGGATAAGACAGCTTATTTTGAGCAGATGCGCGATCGCCGGAAAAATGAAATTCTGGCATCGGCGAAGGAAATGTTTCTTGAGGAGGGAATAGCGGCCTTCAGTATGCAGCAGCTTGCAAAGAATCTGGATGTATCAACCGTTACCCTCTATAAATACTTTAAAAATATGGATGATATCATGCAGGAGCTGGGGGTGCAGATCGTTACAAATCTTACAGAGAAGCTTTATATGCAGCCGCCCGCTCATGCGGAGAGCCCAACTGCTGTATTTTTACAGCAATTGCGGGATTTTTATGGTACGATGTTAAAAGAAAGACGAGACCTGTCTCTTTTACTTTTATTTCAGATTTATACGCAAAATAACAGCGGGAAGACCCCTGTTGATGAACATATCAGAATCTATCAGGAAAAATGGGCGGAGCGTATAAACGCTTTGCTGAGCGAAATGAAATCTCAGGGTGAACTGAGTGATAATCTCAGCGTCGATGATGCATTTGTTTTTATCTCACAGACAAATACCGCGTTGGTTCAGTATATTGGGCTGAGTGCCAATACGCAGGATCCAGAGTTGGAAAAAGTCATCCAACGATTCATTGAACAGACGATCCGAGTCACTGTGCTTTATCTGAAATCGTAGTTATTCTGTATAACACTCATTCATCCGAATCACCTCAAATGAGTCCTACCGTGAGGAGACCTTTGAAAAACAGTTTGCGGCTTATAAGAACTCCTGATGAATCAGGCAAAAACCGCCTTTTTCGCATCCGCGGCGCTCGCGAATGGTCCCGGAATCACATCGGCGCCGCGGTGCTCTCCCAGATAATCAGAGTCAAACCGGATGGCCGTTCCATCCGGATTTTCGTACGCCTGCTCCGGTTCAAAGGCTTTTCCGAGCATTTCGGTGTGAATCATTTCCGCCGTAAATCCTTCCAGCATTTCATAGATATTGGTATCCAGATAAAGCTTCCCGTCTCTCTCGGCAAGCTCGATGCGGATGTCGCCGCGGTCGTTTTCAACTACAAGACCGCTCTTGTCGTGTCTGCACGCCTTTGCACCGCCGAGATACACATTGCCCTCTGCCCATACCGGGAGATGTCCGAAATGCGCCGGCTCGCATTTTGCCATATCCGCGGGCTTCGTAAAGTCAAACTGCGCCAGCCACTCATCATAGGTCGGATATTCCTCAAACATCCAGGTACCGGCCGCGCGATTCTCCGGGTCGAAGCCTTCCGTAGAATCACGCTCGACAATCGCATCCGCAGCGGGCCATTTCTGAACAAAAATATTGTTATAGAAGCGGTCGTCCCCGTGCAGGATGGTCATGAAGCCCATAACCTCCGTGCGGTGCGGGATATGGTACGGCGTATAGCGCCAGCCGGTGCCGTCCCCGACGCAGGTGAATGCCCCGCAGATCAGGTTATGAACCAGCGCCACGCCCTGGGTCGCAAACCGCAGGGATACATCGGAGAGCAGAATGTTGTTATCAATCAGGGTTGGGCCATGCCCCACCTCCACGAAAATATCCTGAGACATCATGCCGCCTTTCAGGTTTTTTGCAAAGGATGGCCGCTGGTTGTCATGCAGCAGGTTCTGCGTCAGACGCGTCCCCTGCGCCTCCCAGTCGCACCAGATGCCCATCGTACAGTGGTGGATGTGATTGCGGCGCATGATGACATCGATTGCAGCGTGCATTTTGATTCCGGCGATTTCCGCCCCGCCCAGCTCCATCATGTTATTGATATGATGAATGTGGTTGTCCTCAATCACGCTGAACACGCCGCCCATGCGTCCAATGATGCCGCCCTGCTCACAGTGATGAATGTTGTTGCGCCGGATGATATGGCTTCCGATCTTCTCCTTCAGCCAGCCGTGATACTGCCCGCGGCACACCGCGTCGCGCTCCATCTGCGTCGGACTTTTTACCTGCTTATACGTAAAATAATGGTCATTTTCAGGATCCAGATATTTGCCCAGAGAAATGCCCGCGCACTTGCTGTCGGAAATCTCACAGTCCTCAATGATCCAGCCCCTGCTCCAGTGCGGGCCGATCATCCCATCCTGAAACGCGGCGGGCGGCGCCCAGGTCGTCGCAGCCTTATTGATGCGGAAGCCCCGGACAGTAATATACCCTACGCCGGTCTTCGACGGGAAAAAGCACTCCCGCCTCACATTGATTTCCACCCGCTCCCCATTCGGATTCTTTCCCTGAAAATTTGCGTAGAGAACCGTTTCATCTGTCTCTTCATCCTGCCTGGTGTACCATTTATAAACCGACTCCTCCGGCACCCAGCTGCATTCGTACACGTCACCCCGAATGCACTCCTCAAGAGACGCGGTCTCGTACATTGCCCGGTCATTCAGATAAACGCACCCAGTATGCTTATCCGCCTTCGCAAAATACCAATCGCCATACACATAGGTCGTGTACGGATTGTATTCGCCAAAGATGCTGTTTTTCACCCGCGCCGTCCAGACCGTTCCTTCATACGGCTCCCAGCTTTTTATCTGCTCTGCACCGGTAATCACAGCGGCAAGCGGCTCCTCACTGCGGTATACAATCCGCGCGTCCTCCGTTCCCGCGTACATCGGATCCACATACTCCCGGTAAATTCCCGGTGCAACTACAACCTCATCCCCCGGCCGGGCAATTTTCGCCGCATCGTTCATGTGCTTAAACGGACGCTCCTTCGTCCCATTTCCATCCCGGTCTGCTCCGGCCTTGACATAAATAATCATAGCTTCCTCCTTGAAAATCAATTATTACCTTTTAGCAGCCGGTAAAACTCCTCGTTTTGCGGGACGGGAATGCCGTGCTTACGCCCCATGGCGCACACGGTCCCGGCAAACAGCTCCACCTCCGTCGGCCGCCCGGCCAGGACATCCTGCCGCATCGAAGGCTGACCGTTGGCGGAAAGGCCATCGATGATATCCACCCAGTACCACAATTCTTCCTCTGAAAGCGGGATTCCCTCCGCTGTGGCAACATTTTTAGCCTCTTCCATCGCAGCCACCATGATATCCCTGAGTTTTCCTGGCTTCTGCACTCCGCCGTAATCCACGTCAAAAGCTGCACAGGTCTGGTTCACGCCCACATTCAGCATCCACTTGCTGTAAAGCTGATGGCGGATATCCTCCGGTATCTGATACGCCAGACCGGTCCGGCTCAGAAACTCCTCCACCTCGCAAACAGCCTCGCTTCGCGAAGAATCCTTTTCGCCGAACGCGATGTAGCCCGATTTGCTGTATGTGACCTGCCGGTCCACTCTGGTCGCGTCCATTCCCTGAACGCAGGAGTACAGCAGCCGCTTCGGCTTCAGAATCTCCGCAAGCATCTGCTCCGAGGAGATCCCATTTAAAAACGACATCACAATCGTCTGCTCCCCGCAAAAGGGCCGCGCCATCTTCGCCGCATCTTCCAGCGCCATATATTTCGTAGTAAAAATGAGCAGGTCCACCTCCCTGCCCTCGCCGGGTGCCACATAGCGGAAATCGCACTTCTTTCCGTTTGCATATACCCCTTCCGCCTGATACCGGCGGATGCGGTCCTCATCCGCGATAATCAGCAGATCCTCCCGGTCCATTTTCTCCAGAAGCAGGCTCCCGTAGAGCACGCCCAGCGCGCCCAGTCCCACAATTCCAACTGTTTTGATCATAATCGTTCCTTTCCACCCTTCACAATGATTCCTGTACTTTTCCGCAAATCCGCCATTTTTACTCGCGATATCCGATCCGGAAATAATCAAGCCAGCTCTTGAATCGATCCTGCGCCGTCAGGCAGGTATCCCGGAGATACCCTTTCTCGGTCTTCCATGTAGATAAGCCACGATAATAAAACATCTTCAGATCATCCTCAATGATAAGCGGTACAATGTCATTTCGCAGACATTCCTTGAACATGATTAACCGCCCAACACGGCCGTTTCCGTCCTGAAAGGGATGAATGCGTTCAAACCTGTAATGAAAATCCAGTATTTCCTCAAAGGTTTGCGTTTTAGAAGTATTGTAATCGGCAAGCAGGCGCTTCATTTTTGCAGAGACTTCTTCCGGAGCTGCTGTCTCGTTTCCCCCCACCTCATTGGGAAGCCGCTTGTAATCGCCGACCGCAAACCAGTCCTTACGACTGTCGCTGGTACCGGTTTTGAGAATGGAATGCAGCTGCTTGATCAGCTTCTCCGATACCTGTAAATGCGCCTGATCGATGATCAGGTCTATACAGCGAAAATGGTTGGCTGTTTCCAGAATATCATCCACATTTATTCCATCCGAATCCGTGCAAACGGTATTTGTTTCATAAATATACCGGGTCTGATCGTGAGTAAGCCTGCTCCCTTCTATGTGATTAGAGTTATAGGTCAGTTCAATCTGAACCTTATGGTAAATGCCGCCTTTCTTCTTACTCTGTTTCTCATTTTTTAAGAATTCAAGCAGTGTTTTCAGTTCTTCCTTATGTGCATTCGCCCGCATCGGTTTTGCGGCCGTCTCGGGAATATTCCAGGTTTTTCCAGTCAAAAAAGCATCAGGAATACGCCCTTCGGCACAGTAGTTTCTGACGCTTCTCTCCGATAGATTCCATTTCTTTGCCACCTCGGCAACTGACAAATATTTCATGTGATGCATCCTCCGAATGTCAGTATACCGCATTATCGGCAGAATTTCAATTTGAGTTGCCATTAAAATTCCACATTTTTGCCGTTTTCGGCAATTTTATTTCGAATCGCTGCCTGGTCCGGATAAACTGCGTCAAGGCTTTTATGGCCGGCGATTTGCGCGTTAGACGGTGCGAGATGGGCAAATTATTTCGCGGTAGTTCCTAAGGACCTGTTAAAGAATTAATCTTTACCTCTGACTTGTCTAAATCTTTCTATACTGCGTTGTCGTCAATCGACGTACCTCGGTACGCCTCTTTCCTCCGCCTTGCATAGAAAAATCCATTAATCGTGTGGGCCACAGAGAACGGCCTCGCTTTTTTTTAATTAATCTGCGGATCGCAGAGAATAGCCTCGCCCTTTTTCAAAGGCAGCGGCAGCACCAGTGCCCCAAATGACAGCCGCTTCAAGTAGATAACCTCATTTCCCACCGCGTGAAACATCCGCTTTACCTGATGATACCGCCCCTCCTGAATCGTCAGAAGAGCCACGCGTCCTGAGCCGGCGTACGTACGGTATTCCTCCGGCAAATATTCACACTCCCGGCTGCCGTCATCGCAGATCACCAATCCGGCAGGAAGTGTCGGCGTATCATCGCCAATATCCACACCTACAGAGAAAAGATCCGCATACGCTTCTTCGGCCGGACGGCCGAGCACAGCAAGATAGGTTTTATCCACATGGCTGCGCGGGGAAAGCATGCGGTGTGCCATCCCGCCGTCATTGGTAATCAGAAGCAGCCCTTCCGTATCCTTGTCCAGTCTGCCCACCGGGAACAGATCCCGGTTTTGCGGCACCAGCTCCATCACCGTGGGAAAACGGTCATCCTTTACTGCGCAGACGTAGCCGGCCGGCTTGTGCAATAGATAGGTTACGGAACCGCGCATTGCCACAATGGTTCCATTTACGGCAATCTCATCGGTCTCCGGGCTGATCTTTATCTCCGGCTTTGCGGCACAGGCACCGTTAATGGTGACCGCTTTCCTTTTTATAATGCTTTTTACTTCGCTCCTCGTCCCGATTCCGGCATCCGCCAGGAATTTATCCAGCCTTATCTGCATTGCTCACCCTATTATTATATTCTTTCGGTTCCCTTATCTGCCAAGAAGATTCATCCATTGTCCGTCTTCTCTGCCTGGCCTGCACGTTCAGAAGCATTCTCCAATGCGGATAAATTCCATCAGACAAATTTTCCCGCATCTTCAGGCTTTTTATTTTCCTTTCTAGTCACGGATTTTTCGACCTCAAACCCATCCGGATACCGCTCTTTTAGTTTGTCAATATTCATTTTCAGGATGTCTTCCAGCGGATACCCGATTGCCATGGCCGTCTCCGCCAGATACCAGGCCACATCACCCAGCTCCATGGCCAGACGTTCCGTATTGAGCTCGTGACCCTGCGCCAGATGCTTTTTTACGAGATCGATGACCTCTCCCGACTCTCCGCACAGCCCCATCACGCCATTGAGCAAAATGTCCTTTTTCTCCAGTTTGGGATTCAGTGTTCTCATCGCCATGCTCTGATATTCATTAATCGTCATGTAGGAATCCCTCCAGCTTCTCTTCCACCCTCAACCCATATTTTTCCGCCATTTTCATCGCCTGCTCATACGCCTCGGACGAGCAAATCTGCGATGCCTTGTGGGCGTCTACGCCCAGCACCACCCGGTTCCCGATCCGCCCCGGGATCTGCCAGAAGCGCTCTCTGGGGTAGTGGCGCTGCTGCATGAGCCCCAGAAGGTTGATTTCCAGCGGAATACGGAGGTCGTACAAGGCCTCGCAGAGACGTGTCATCTCCCGCTCATACACGGCATCCGGTCCTTCAAAATGGATCAGGTCCGGGTGCGCCAGGTAAAGAAACGCTCCGGTCTCCATCCCGGCGATGACGGAATCGACGTAGTCCTTCAGGAAGGCTTCGCTTTGTGTGGGCGCACCGGTATAGACCGCGTCCGGCTCGCGCACCAGAAAGTGCTGCCCCATAATCAGGTAGTCGGCATGTACCCGGTGCAGCATTTCCATCTGCGCCTCAAAAAACTCCGGTATGTACTCCGCCTCGAAACCCACGAACAGACGGATTTTCCCTTCATACTCGCGCGCAAGGGAACGAATCGTTTGCACATATTCGTCCGCCTGCTCCATGTCCATCCGAATGGTCGAAACAAAGCCATCCGAGAACGGACAGGGGATATGGTCCGAAAAACCGAGGACCTCCATTCCCATGGAAATCGCTGTCTCAATATAGTCGCGCTCCGAATCCTCCGCATGCTTGCAGCGGATGGTATGGGTGTGATAATTTGCTTTCATATAGTGGTTCATTTTCTCTCACCAGAATCCCTTTCTATCGGCAAATCAGGCAATTAATTTTAGCATATTATTTCATAGATTACATCCCGATTTTCAAAACACATGAATCCTGTCAGCCCAGTGTTTACAAAGGAAAAGAGCCGTTTTCCGGCTCCCTTTTCCAGTTCCGACTGTCCGACCATCTCTCTTCGCTGCCCCTTTACGGCCTGCGCCTCGCGCGTCAGGCGCAGCAGAATGCATGCATTATTTCGTGACGGTTCCTCAGATGACATACGAGTCTGCCTTCGCCATCTGCCATTCGAGCAGATCCTCCAGCGTCACGTGGTCGACGACATCATTGATGGCATCCTTCAGACGGTCCCACAGAATCGACGTCGCACAGTCGGCCTCACCGTCCGAGCCGTCCTCGGCGTATTCCACCGGGATAAGACTGCCTTCCGTCAGCCGCAGAATCATACCGGCTGTATACTCGGACGGACGGTTCGCCAGCACATAGCCGCCCTGCGGACCGCGGACGCTTCGCACATACCCGGCCCGGTTCAAAATCGCTATAATCTGCTCCAGATATTTTTCTGAAATATTCTGTCTGCGGGCCGCGTCCTTCAGCCGGATCGGCTCCCCGGAATCGTTGATGGCCAGATCCAGCATCAGGCGAAGCGCGTACCGCCCCTTTGATGAAATTCTCATGATGGTTTTTCCTGTATTCTTGTATTCTTGTTTTCTTCTGCTCTTGATCGCTCAGAAATCTGTCATTTTACTTCCCCACGTACAGCGGCGTCGAATAATACCGGTCGCCGCCATCCGGCAGCAGTACCACGATGGTCTTCCCTTTATTCTCCGGCCGTTTTGCCAGCTGAACCGCCGCACACAGCGTCGCCCCGGAGGAAATACCGGTCAGGATTCCCTCCGTCCTTCCCAGTTCTTTGCCCGCCTCAAAGCATTCCTCATTTCCAATCGGAATCACCTCGTCATAAACCTCTGTGTTCAGGGTCCCCGGCACAAAGCCCGCACCGATTCCCTGAATCTTATGCGCGCCGGGTTTTCCGCCGGAGAGAACCGCTGAGGTGGCCGGCTCCACCGCCACTACACGGATATCCGGGTTCTGTGACTTCAGATACTCACCGGTACCCTTGATCGTCCCGCCAGTCCCGACACTCGCGACGAAAATATCGACCTGTCCGTCGGTATCTCTCCAGATCTCCGGGCCGGTCGTGCGCCGATGCTCCGCCGGGTTCGCCGGATTCTCAAACTGTTCCGGGATAAAGCTGCCCTCAATCTCCTCAGCGAGCTGCGCCGCCTTCTCGATCGCGCCCTTCATTCCCTTCAGGCCGTCCGTCAGCACCACCTCCGCGCCGTATGCTTTCAGGATATTCCGCCGCTCGACACTCATCGTCTCCGGCATCGTCAGAATCACCCGATAGCCCTTTGACGCCGCGATGGCCGCCAGTCCAATACCGGTATTGCCCGAGGTAGGCTCTATGATCGTGCTTCCTTCCCGGAGCAGGCCTTTCTCCTCCGCATCTTCAATCATGGACTTCGCGATCCGGTCCTTTGCGCTTCCGGACGGGTTCAGATACTCCAGCTTTGCCAGAAGCGTTGCCTCCAGCCCATTTTCCTTTGCGAACCGATGCAGGTTCAAAAGCGGCGTACCGCCAATCAGCTCTGTAACGCTGTCAAATATTCTGCTCATCTTCACATTCCACACTTTCTCAATCTGTTTTCTTGGGATATAGACAGCTTACAACCCGCAGGGCTGTTTGTCAATTAATTTTCGTTCCTCATCGCCAGATCATGCACCGCCTGTTGCGCGATTCACCGATCATAAACCCCGGCGCAGACTGAGGAATCCGCAAACTGACGGCAGACAGATATGGACGTATCAATTTACATTCACACTCTCCACGAACCGCAGAAATGCCGCCTGCCCTTCTGCTGTGCGCTTGTAAACGCCTGCGTGCTCCAGCACCTTGCTGAATACCAGACCAACCTCATCTTCGATAATCCGGTCGATCGAGTCCGCCGTAAAGCGCAGCGGTTCATCAACACCGCCGGTGGTGCTTGTACTATTACGATATTTCAGCTTCAGCTCCTCTACCCAGTCCGCGTGTTTTGCGAGCTCCTCGTCCCCCGAAATGTCGCGTCCCTCGACCATCGCCGTCTTCAGGTGCTCCAGCTCATCCTTCAGGCGCGCCGGAAGCACTGCAAGTCCCATGACCTCAATCAGGCCGATGTTCTCCTTTTTAATGTGATGAAGCTCCGCATGCGGGTGGTACACGCCGAGCGGATGCTCCTCGGTTGTGATGTTGTTGCGCAGCACCAGATCCAATTCGAACTTACCATCGCGTTTTCGGGCAATCGGCGTAATAGTATTGTGCGGCTCCCGGACGCCATCCACAATCGTTTCCGCGAAAATAAACGCGTCCTCGTCCGTATACCCGCGCCATGCCAGCAGGATTTTATCCGCCAGATCAATCAGACGCTCCGACTTTTCGCTGCGAATCCGGATGACAGACATCGGCCATTTCACGATGCCCGCCTCCACATCCTCATAACCAGCGAAGGTAAGCGGTTTCTCTACCGGCGCTTTTGCCATTGCAAATTCATAGCAGCCGCCCTGGAAATGGTCGTGGCTCAGGATCGATCCGCCGACGATTGGCAGATCCGCGTTCGACCCGACAAAATAATGCGGGAACTGCCGCACGAAATCCAGCAGCTTCGCAAACGTCGCACGCTCGATTTTCATCGGCACATGCTGCTTATTAAACACGATGCAGTGTTCATTATAGTAAACATACGGGGAATACTGGAAGTACCACTCGCTGCCATTGATCGTCACCGGAATGATACGGTGGTTCTGACGGGCCGGGTGGTTCAGGCGCCCCGCATAGCCTTCATTTTCCATACAAAGCTGGCATTTCGGGTAGGCAGACTGCTTCGCGTTCCGTGCTGCTGCGATCGCCTTCGGATCCTTCTCCGGTTTGGAAAGGTTGATGGTAATGTCCAGATCGCCGTACTCGGTCGGCGCGACCCATTTCCGGTCACGCGCGATGCGGTACCGGCGGATGTAGTCCGTATCCTGACTGAATTTGTAATGCGCATCCGTCGCCAGCTTCGGGTCCTGCTCATACAGCTCCCAAAAATGCCGGATGACATGCGACGGGCGGTCCACCAGCAGCCCCATCACCTTCGTGTCGAACAAATCACGGTATCCAACGGAATTCTCCTCCAGAATTCCAGCCTCGTACGCGTAATCACAGATCGCGCCGAGAATGTCAGGCAGTTCGGAAACTATCTCTTCTTCGCCTTCCGATCGTTTCTGTGCGCCAGTGCAGGTTTCCTTGACGCAGCCTTCCTTCTCCGCTGCCATTGAGACGTCCTTCACGGCCTCTGCCGCCTCAACAATTTCCTTCTCCGCACCTTCCTCCAGCGCATCGATTTTCAGCAGCTCCAGAATGCGGTTTGCCGTGTAAACCGCGTCCTCTGCCCGAATCAAACCGGTCGCCAGACCATACTTCACCAGACGGGCAATTTCTTTTTGAATCATGTCAGTTTCCTCCTTTTATATGTGCTGCGCTTCTTTGAGCGGTTTTGACTATATTGGCAGCCCCTCAAACGCTGCATCCAACGCTGCATCCGCAATAATACTCCAGTGCAGCGATTTCATTCGTCACTCGCAATTCCCCTTATGGCATTTTTTAAATTCCCCGGAAGCAGAATGTGAAATCCAGCGGCCGGTCCGCGCGCAGCAGATACTCCTCATGCGGGCGTGCGCCCCAGGAGTCATCTCCGCCGATGCCCATCTGTCCAAGCGCGGCGCGGACGACCGTATAGTGAACCTGCGGAAGCTCATACGCATGAAGGGCGTTATCCAGCTCATGCGAGGTATATGGCATTGCGGAAAACTCCATGCCGGAGGAAATCGCTCCCGAATGTGCAGGTGCAGATGCCGATTCACGCTCACATCCGATGCCATGCTGCAGATCCGCATTCTGCTCAGCCGGTCCTGCCTCCCCACATTCCGGCAGCGCCGCGCCCTCCCAGAACAGCAGACCGCGGTTCCGCGCGTCCGTCACCTTCGCCCAGCGGACGCCGGTCTTGTTTCCGCACTCCTGCGGCACCAGATACTTTGCCATACTCTCGCGCACCGTGCTCCGGTAAATCCCCAGCTTTGCCCCGCCCTCGCGGTCGCTGTAGGTCTCCTGCGGTCCGAGTCCGTACCACTCAATCTGGTCATAATCCGCATCCAGCTTCATGGATACGCCAAATAACGGCATCTCGGACAGACCCTTGGCCGGATTATAATGCTGGTGAATCTGAATTGTACCGTCTCCGTAGACGGTATACTCCACCTCACAGGATGACAACGGCGTCATCGGAAGCCAGTACGTATAGCGGACAATCACACATTGCAAAGCTTCCTCTATTTTTCCCGGCTGTTTTTCTGAGCAGATCCGGTCGCCTGACATCGTCACAGCCTCCCATGTCAGCGGGTTTTTGCGCGGATTGCCGGTCCCTGTTGGATTTTTCACCGTCGCGTAGAGGCTCGCCAGCTTCCACTGCCCGTACCGCACCGCTGCACTCGCTCCATTATCGTTATCCGTCAGGGCGCGCCAGAAGTCCGGGCGCGGGCCTGATTTCAGCATCTCTTTCCCGCCGACCCGGTAGGAGGTCTGTCCGATTGTATTCGAAAACAATGCCTCAAAATGCGCACCGCGCACACCGAAATTGTCATGCCCGCGAATGATGGCAAGACCGGTCGGCACACACGCCGCCAGCCGGATGGTATTGTCCGCAATCCGGCAGCAGCCGGAAGGAGATGCCGCATACGCAGAAGCACTCAGCCTCGCGTATCCGCAGCGGCCATACACATACTGTCCAAACGCCACCTCATGGCCGCGCTTTGCCCACAGCGTGTCCTCCTTCAGGCGGAAGGACACCGTGATGGTATATTCACAGGCAGGCGCTCCTGCAGCCCCGCTTCCCGCCAGGGAGCCGCCAGAAGCCGTCAAACCGTTCCCGCATTCCGCCGTCGGCTTTTCCTCAACTGCGCATTTATCCGATAAAGCCCCTGACGGCTGCCAGGTCTGTCGCAGCAGCTCCTCCGGCAGATCAAAGCTTTTCTCCGAGAGAGGCGGCACAGAAATCTCCATGCGGGTCTCATAAGCCAGTCGCCCATCCCTTGCCAGCTGCACCACGCACGCATAGTCCGCCGTATCCGTAAACAGGCTGAGATTTTTCACCCGCACCTGCGTTTCGGATGGAAATACGCGAATATTCTGGTAATGAAATTTCACCGTCTGCATTTTGGGAGATTCCTCCCGGTCTCCTCCATAGGTAATTCCATTTCCACTGAAATTGTAGTCGCTCGGCCGGTCGTCAAAATCGCCGCCATACGCCTCGAACGGCTGCCCATACCGGTCTTTTTTCGTAATCAACTGGTCGATATAATCCCAGATGAATCCGCCCTGGTAGAGCGGCTCATCCTCTGTCATGTCCGTATAGTTCTGCATCCCGCCGCAGGAGTTCCCCATCGCGTGCATATACTCACAGCAGATGAACGGCTTGCTGCGGTCGTTTTTCAGAAATTCCCGTATCTTTTCCGCCGGCGTATACATCTGGCTTTCCATGTCGCTCGTATCATTGTATCGTCTGTCCCAGAAAATTCCTTCATAGTGAACCAGGCGTGTAGAATCCAGCCTGCGGAAGAGCTGTGACATCTCATAAATCACACGTCCACCATAGGATTCATTCCCGCAGGACCAGATCAGGATAGACGGATGGTTTTTGTCGCGCTGGACCATAGAGTTGACACGGTCCAGCATCGCACCCTTCCACTCCTCATGGTCATACGGCACGATTTCTTCCTTTCCGGCGTTTCCCTGCAGATACGCCGACCAGGTCCCGTGCGACTCCATATTTGCCTCACCGATCATATAGAGGCCATAACGGTCGCACAAGTCATACAAAAAGGAATGGTTCGGATAATGACTGGTGCGGATGGCGTTGATGTTGTTCCGCTTCATCGTGATGATGTCCTGCTCGGTCTCTTCAACCGTCACCGCCCGCCCGTTCTTCGAGCTGAAGTCATGGCGGTTCACACCCTTAAAGACGATCCGCTTTCCGTTCAGATGCATCATCCCGTCCTTCATCTCAAAACGGCGGAAACCGACCATCTGACGGATCACCTCCACAACCGCTCCATCCTCGTCGAGCATCTCAATCCAGAGCGTATAGAGATTCGGGTGCTCTGCACTCCACAGCCTCGGCGCCGCAACGTGCATGGTCAGCTCCAGTCCGGTCTCCGCGCCGGTCTCCGCGCCGGTTTCCGCACCAGTGACCGTGCCATCCGTTGCTGTATCATCCGCAGCTGTATCTGCCGCATCACCCACTGCTGCCATGTCTGCATCCGCTCCGACAGCCGCACCATCCGCTGCTGTCCTGTTTGCATCCGCTTCGGCAGCTGCGATTACCACATCCCCGTCCTTCAGGCTCAGCCGCACACCTCCGCTTCCCCATACCTTCAGGCGAACCTTCAGATCTGCGTCTCTGTACGCATCATCCAGCTCCGTGCACACGCAGATATCCTGTGCATGCACCTTCGGGACCGCATACAGATACACATCCCGGTAAATGCCGGAAAACCGGAAAAAGTCCTGATCCTCACACCAGCTTCCAGACGTCCATTTGAACACCTGCGCCGCCAGCTTATTTTCTCCTGTCTCATTCAGGTACTCCGTCAGTTCAAACTCCGACGGTGTAAAGCTGTCCTCACTATAGCCGAGGTAACGTCCGTTCAGCCAGACGGCCAGCCCGCTCTCCACTCCCTGAAAGGAGACAAATACACGCTTACCGGCCATATTGGCCGGAAGTGTAAAATATTTCACATAGCTTCCCACCGGATTGAATCGCTCTGGAATTCCTCCGGTTACCGTATCCACATCCGGGGAAGCATCCTTCGAAGCGCAGTGAGAGGACGATCTCGTATCCGTTCTGCACGAAGCGTTCTCCTCATCACCGACACAGCCTGCCGCCGATGCACAGCGAGGGGGCGATACCTCCTCCCGTCCATCCCATGGGTACTGCGTATTCACATACTGCAATGCGTCATAGCCTTCCATCTGAATGTGCGCCGGTACACGAATCTCGTCCCAGCTTTGGCAGTCACAGGAAGCCGTGCTGCCCTCGATCGTTTCCGCACATTCTCCATCAGCGGTTCCGTGCGCAGCCGGATTCCCGTGCGCATTTGGCGCATCCGCCTTCCAGAAATCCTTTATGGCATTTTTATAATTTCTTGCATAAGAAAAATTCCAGAATCCATTCAAAGAGTACACCAGACTGCTCTGATTGCTCAAAGCCTCCTCCGGTGATGCGTAAAACACATGGTCGGAATGCGCTTCCAGCCTGTTTTCGCAAAAAAAGCGAGGGTCCCTCACCTTATTGTAATCAAACTCTGCCATCTTCTCTCCTCCCTCTGACAGGACGTTTCGTAAATACATGCGCAAAATGCGGCGCATATATATCCTACGGACTGCCAGTCTTCTCTGATTGATATCGACGATTTCAGTATTTACCGGTTAACCAAACGGCTTTTCACAATTCCGCTCCCATCTCTTGCAATTTCCTTCCTTAACAGCGCTATCAATCTCCCTTCGCTCCGTATGGTTTCCCCGCGCCCTGGAGTCAAAAAGGATCTACTACATTTTACAAAGCGCACTCCTCTTCGTCAAGAAGGAAAGCCGGAAACGCAGTAAACTATTTCAGTTACGGTTCTCCGGCTTTTCATTCCTACTTCATTCTTACCTGATATCAATTTTCATTTTGTATCCGCATTGCTGCAGCCGCTGTCTTCACGTACGTTCCTGCAAATACAGGAACCGCTCTTGTCAGCACTACTTCACCGCACCGGTCATGCCTTCCGTGAACTGCTTCTGCAGCACGAAGAACACGATCATCGTCGGAAGCGAGCAGAACAAAACGGCCGTCATCAGCACGCCATAATCAATCAGATATCCGCTTGAAAGGTTGGCAATCAGCATCGGCATCGTCTGCGCATCCGTTGAGGTCAATACAACCTTCGGCCACAGATAGGAGTTCCACGTGTTCATGAACGTGATCACGCCCGCAGCAGCATAGGTAGACTTCATCATCGGCATATACATGCGAAAATAAATGCCAATCTCACTCAGACCGTCCATGCGGGCCGCCTCCATCGTCTCCGGCGGGAAGTTTCTGGAATTCTGCCGGAAGAACATGACAAGGAACGGCGTCGCAATCGACGGAAGAATAAATCCCCATACAGAATTCAGGAAGCCTGCGGATGCCATCATCTTAAACAGCGGAATCATGGTCGCCACGCCCGGAACCATCATGGCAAGCAGCAGGATGGAGAACAAAATATCCTTGCCTTTGGTGTGATAAAGCTCAAAGCCAAAGCCAGCCAGCGAACAGATAAACAGAGCCAGAACGGTCTGTACGACCGTATAAAACAGAGAATTCCACATCGCGCCCCACAGATTCTGCTGTGTGACCAGATTCGTGAAGTTCTGGATAAAATAGGTGCCGGGGATAATCCGCCCGCGGGCTACGTCCAGAGAGGTATTCGTGGCCGCTGAAATCATCCAGTAAAACGGAAACACGGAGATAAATGCAACAATCGTTAAAAATATATAGGTTGGGATCAGCCTGCGCTGAACTGCAGATTTATTCTTTTTAGTCACGTGTATCACCTACTTTCATCTGGATCATGGACAGGATCGCCACGAGGATAAATATGAAGAACGACATGGCAGAAGCATAGCCGAAATTCGCCACACCGGTACCAAACGCATTGTTATAAATGTAATGCGACATGGTGATGGTACTGAATGCCGGGCCGCCGTTGGTCAGGTTGACCGACTCATCGAACAGCTGCAGCGTACCGTTGATCGACATGATCGCCGTCATAACAATCGTCGGCCTCAAAAGCGGAACCGTAATTCCCCAGAACGTTTTCCAGGAGCTTGCACCGTCAATCTTCGCCGCCTCGTAGACCGAATATTCAATCGTCTGCAGGCCTGCGAGGAAAAATACCATATTATAACCGGTCCATCTCCAGATCAGGGCAACGATAATAATTATTTTCGCGCTCCCGGAATTCCCCAGGAAATTATACCCGGTCTGCAGAATGCCAAGGTTCACCAGCACAGTATTGATCAGTCCTTCTGTCGCAAACAGGGACTTGAAGATAACCGAATAGGAAACCAGTGACATCGCACATGGAAGGAACACGCAGGTTCGAAAAACGCCTCTGAATTTCAGGTCCTTGTTGTTCAGCAGCTGAGCCAGCAGCATTGCCAGGATCAGCATGATCGGCACCTGAATGATCAGATAAAAGAATGTATTTCCCACCGAGCGCATGAACGTCTGATCCTTAAACATACGTGTATAGTTATAAAGAATCGGTTCCGCCCATGTCATATTGGCGCTCGACCCCGTCTTCAGGGATGTGATGAATGCCTGCACCATGGGATAAAAACTCATGATTGCAATCAAAACAGTCGCCGGAGTCAGCCATATCCATCCGGCAATGGACTGCTTTGTCAGCAGACCAAATCTCTTCTTTTTTTTCAAAGCAAGTTTCCCTCCTTTTGTCATCGGCCGCACCGGCAGGCGCGCTGCGAATCACCCAAATGATTTTCCTGTCTGTAAAAGCCTGTATCATACACATCTGCATTCCAGAGAATCCGACAGGTAACTCTTCAAAAAACCGGTCTTTAAATGCAACTAACTTTTCAAAAACAAATCTTCAAAAGCTAAGAATCGGGGAAACGGAAGAACCGTTTCCCCGTATCAGTCTAATACTATATTGCCGAGAGAATGTTTTCGGTCATTCCCTTTTCAGGCGGCGTTCCGCCGGAAGCATACCGCCGCTCATTATCTGAGCCGGATTACAGGCCCATCGCGAAGCGGATCTGCTCTTCTGCACCTGCCAGCTCCGTCTCGGTATCAGAACCATTGAGGATATTGATAATCGCCGCGCCAAGATACTCACGTGCCGTATAGTGATAAGCACTCTGCTCTACCGGAATAACCTCAGCGGTCATCGCTGCGATCTGCTGATAGATCGCCGTATCGTTCCAGTACGCAACACCCTGTGAATAAACATCTGACTCACCTGCCGGTGCATAGGTCGTAACCACACCGCCGTTGGTCAGAGCATCGTCATAGGTGATGGATGTGCCGGTCTCCTCATAGGAGCCGCCGCCGAAGGTGTATGCAAGGAAATCCTTCGCGAGTTCAACATCTGCGCAGTTCGCTGTGATGTACAGGGAAGAACCGCCGTTGGAAGCATATCCTTCTTCGCCGCTGAGGGTCGGAAGAGAAGTGATCTCCCACAGTCCGGAGTTGTCTGTCACATTCTGGATGGTCGGGATGATCCAGTTGCCGTTGATCACGCCCGCTACCTGGTCGCCCTGGATCTGGGTATTGGTATAATCATCCCAGCTGTTGGACAGGCTCAGGACATTGCGCTGTACCATCTCTACGATCAGATTCACAACTTCTACAAGAGTCTCGTTCTCAGCGATGTACGGCTCGCCGTCCTGGAACTGAGATACGCCTTCCTCCTGAAGCATGATATAGATCAGGTCGTTGCCGTCAGAGTTGAAGCAAAGAAGATACTTGCCGGTCGCATTGTAAACTGCTTCGCCGATGTCGATAAACTCTGACCATGTGATGCCGGTCAGATCATCGATCGTATAGCCGGCCTCTTCGAGAAGGTCCACTCTGTAAGCCGCGATGCAGGTGCCGCCGTCTACCGGTACGCCGTAATGAACGCCGTCAATCGTGGAGAAGGAAAGCTTCTCCTGTGCGAAATTGTCCCAGACAATGTCAGCATCGTCTACATTCTGCCATACGTCCGGATAGTTGGTCAGGTACTGCTCAAAATAGTGATCCTGGAAAAGAACGATATCCGGGAGCTGATCATACGCGCTCTCGCCTGCGGAAGCAACGTTTGTGATCAGGGTCTCAATGTCGGAAGAGCCGGACTGCTCTACGATGTCGAGTACGAAATCCGGATCTACATTGGTCTGATAGTCCAAAGCCGCTGCCTCGAGTGCCGGGATGTTGAAAGAAGCGTCCCATGCGTATACGGTAAGAGTATGGCTCTCACTTTCGTCTGCGGCAGCCGTGAAAGAAGCGCCCAGAGAGCAGACCATTGCGCCTGAGAGTAAAACTGCAAGTAACTTTCTGTTCATTATATAGCCTCCTATTCTATGCGGAAAAGCAGGTTTCTGGTTAATTTGTATATTTTTTTTGTTTTTTCCGCATTTGCTATACAGATTATACTACTACAGAGCCTTGTAGTGTGCTCATTTTCAACCATAGATTGTGCAAATTCGATTATTTTTATCGACAATTTGTGCAATTTCCCCCGATGAATCATATCGCATCAGCAGTAGCTTCGCGGAATTCTCTGTCCCCCCGGCATCCAGTATTCCCGCAGCGCTCCAGCTCCTGTTTCCTCAAATATACACCCGGTCCGGATAAATATTCTTCAGCTTCCGCAGCGTCTCCTCATCCAGATCCAGCAGAAGCTTGATCTTCTTTTTATTTTTGCTTTTACCTGCTCCTCCGGAGCGCTCCGCGATTTTCCGGTCTTCGGCGAGCTCTGCCGCTCCCTGGCCGGGAGGCGCATCCATAATAATCATCGTATAGTACGGAATCGCATCATCATAAGATGTATAGTCATACTTTTTCAACTTCACGCTGCCATATTTCTTCTTATAGTTCGATACCGCCTCATGCCAGTTCGGCGCAACAACCTCCATGCCGCCCAGATCCAGCTCCTGCGCCTGTCTGCGGATCTGCCCTCCCGAAATCACAAAAATCGAGAGCTCGCTGCCGGAAAAATGATATTCATATTCCTTCCGGCTCAGCAGCCCGTACACATAATACAGCAGGATCATGCACGCTCCCGGAAGCATCAGTCCCGTCGTAAAAATAATCGCCATTAAAATAAAGAGAATTCCAAACGCAAGCATGAGAACCCTTAACGTCTTCGTAAACAGTTTCCTTTTTCTTGTCACCTGTATTACCGTTTCAAACATAATTTCATTCCTTCCTGACATTTACACAAAAGCATTTACACAAAACTTTTATTTTCTGTTTATTTTTTCTTCTGTTTCTGTTATGATGATACAAAGGTGCTGCGCGCCGGCCGCAATGCGTTTTGTTCTGGCCGGACGGCTTCCCACATTTCGCGCGGGTATTCCACCGGTCAGTGCGATAGGAAATGTATCATGCAAAGCACGGGGCACTCCGCAGTATCATATCTTTTTGCCGCTAAAGTCACATGGCAAAAGCCGCAAAAAGAGTTCTGAGAAGGAGGCGCATTTATGCGCAAAAAAGGAAATCTGGAATTTCGGTACTACGAGATTCCCCATGGCGAACCTCTGCTTGCGTTGTTTGGCGACGTCTGGGTGCGCCCCTACGGCTACGACGGTGACGGACAGCCGCTCTCCAACCTCCACTTTCACAACCTGATGGAGGTCGGCTACTGCTTCGAGGGAAAGGGCAGCATCGTGCTGGAGGATGAGACGCTCGAATACGGTCCCGGAACGATTACCGTAATCCCGAAGAATTATCCGCATACGACAAACGGCGTTGACCGCACCAACAATCACTGGGAGTACCTGTTTATCGATGCAGAAAAAGCATTGTCGTCCTTTTATCCGGACGATAGCCGTCAGGCACAGTTCCTGCTTACGCGCATATACCGAAACGCATTCTGCACGACCGCCGAAGAAGCTCCGTCTCTCTCCATCCTGATTCAGAACATTCTGCGGGAAATGTCCGAACACAGAGAACTCTACGCAGACGCAGTAAACGGTCTGCTGCGAACCCTGTTCGTCGAAATATCACGGCACCAGCCGGCTTTCATCGAAAACGCATCCCCGGCGCCGCAAAATCCGGATTCCACCCAGATTTTCCGGTCGCTGGAATACGTCGGTGACCACTTTTCCCGACCCCTGCGCGTCGAAGACCTGGCTGAGGTCTGTCATATGAGCGAGCCGCATTTTCGCCGCGTTTTCGTAAAATGCATGGGTGTTTCTCCACTCGAATATATCAATCAGGTTCGCATCCACGCGGCATGCGAGCTTCTGAGAAAAAGCAACACCCCGATTGCAGACATTGCTGAAAAATGCGGATTCTGCAGTCTTTCCACATTTGACCGCAATTTCCGAAAATATATAGGAAGCACGCCAAATGAATGGCGCAAATCCCCGGAAGCCTACGAGCGGAGGCTGTCCGACAAAAACATTCTGATCCGCGAAGGGTGGTCCTGAAACCAACGAAAAAGCGGAAACCAGCAGACTGTATCGTAAGAGCGGGCTTGTGCAAAATTCGCTGAATGCACATGAAATTACGATATGAGCTGCCCAGACACGAAACCGCAAGGAGAACGACTATGAACGAAATCCGGCTGTATCGCAAACGAATCATCCCTGATGAATGCCTTCTGCTTGACGACGACATCATCCTGTATGCAGACAACGAGGTCATCATTACGAAATGGCATACCATTCATCCCAAAAAGACTCTGCATCACGGCTACTCCTGCTATTTTATGGAGCGCGGGTACAAGGTCAGCAAATTTTACGACCACGAAGACAATCTGATCAGCTGGTACTGCGATATCATTGAATATGAGTATAAGGAAAGCGAAAACGCCTATATCTTCACCGATCTTCTTGTGGATGTCATCGTCTATCCGGACGGCTTCGTGCGTGTCGTCGACCTCGACGAGCTCGCGGACGCGGTGCGCGACCACCTGATCACACCGGAACAGATGCAGCGCGCCCTGCGCCGGACCGACAAGCTGCTTTCTGTCATCTACAAGGGCGCATTCGGAAAGCTTCAGAACTATATCGAAAGTGCTATCGCCTCCAGCGCCGGCAGCGCGTTCCCATCATAGTCAAACAGCGCCTGGTTCGCCCACTCGTTTCCATAAGGCCCGGGCTCCTGAATGTACGCGCAGGACTCCGCGTTCGCCCAGCCGACATTCGGCACCGGAAGCCACGCTGCTTCCCAGTAAACAAATCCGCAGCCAAGACCGTTCGGCACTTTCTTTATCACACAGATCAGGTCGCGCATAAAATCTGCCTGGCCCTGCGGCGACATCGGATATGGCACCGCCGCCGCGATCTCCGGCTTTGTCGCCATGCCCTTGCGCTCCTTCGGCGAAAGCTGCTCATACGCAGCGTAATCCTCCATCGTAAATCCCATCGACACCTCCGCTACGATCAGCCTCTTTCCATACCGCAGCGCAATATCGTTCATATTCGCCTCCAGCATCTCCAGGGTCCCATGCCAGAACGGATAATAGGACAGCCCAATATACTCAAAATCTGCGCCGCCATTCGCAAAATACTGATCGAACCATCTGCGGTAGAGCTCATTGTTGCCGCCGTTGTCAAGGTGAATCATGACCGGAATTTTGCAGGAGTCACCATCCATAGCGCCGTCCGAAGGCTCTTCCCTGACCGGTAAACCGAAATCCGGCACAAAATGCGAACGGTCAGTCCCAATCGTTCCGGTATTTATTCTTCTCTCAAAGTCTCGTACCGCGCGGATTCCCGCGCTCACGAACGCGGCAACATTTTTATATGTATCGGAAATGGTACCTCCCGGCGACAGCTGCCCCAACGGCCACAACAGCCCGTTCGACAGTTCATTTCCGACCGCCACCATCTGCGGCACAACATCCTCCCGGCGACAGCGCTCCAGCACCTCCGCGGTATAATCGTACACCGCCTGCTCCAGCTCTTTCGCATTCATCCCCCGCCACGCCTTCGGTACCCGCTGCTTGCCGGGATCCGCCCAGAAATCGCTGTAGTGAAAATCCAGCAGCCAGCCAACGCCCAGCCGCTTTGCCCGCTTCGCCAGCACCAGCACCGTCTCAATATCACAGTCCCCCGCGCCGTAAGAGCATCCATCTTCATCAAACGGGTCATTCCAGAGGCGCAGCCGCACCAGATTCATGCCATAGGCGCGCAGAATCTCCATCGCATCGCCCTGCTGCCCCTTATCATAAAATTTGCCGCCATTTGCCTCCACCGCCTGAAGCGTGGACAAATCCATTCCCGTAAACCAGTTGTTCATCATTTTCACCTTTCACCTGCATTTGGTATTTAGCAATTATAAATTCATAGTTGACAAAAAAAAAATCAGTTTATAATTTGTATAAAAGAGATGAGTTTTACGACCGTACAGCTAATGCTCAAGCGGCATGCTCGTTTCTTTTTTTATTCTTAAAAGATCGTAAAGATATAGTTTTCCTTATCTATTTGCTTATTCATAAGATATCTGCCTTTTTATACTTTACCATGAAAACTCTACCTCCGCAACAATATTTGGCTTCCCATCTCTCAAATTCCCATCAGAATCCCGATCAGCACCGGCACGGAAAAACAGAACTTTGCGTCCTCTCCTGCCTGCTCTATATATGGCTGCCACTTCCCGCTTTCTGCATAGTCACAGACATACCTCCGCAGATAAGCCAGCCGTTTTCCCAGCGAATGCTTCCGATATAGAATCACAATCGAAAATACAGCTGCGACAAACAGAGTCCGTACGATGCAGGAAAGAACGCCGGTCGGCCCCAAAAAGCTGCCGGCCACGCAGAGCAGCTTGATGTCTCCCGCCCCGATCATCCGAAAATAATAAAGTACTCCAAAAAGCAGCATCGGGAGGCACATGCCGCCCAGGGACAGAATCACCCCGATCGCGCCCTCCGCAAAGAAATGGCAAATCAGCCCCATCGCCAGGCCGACCGCAATCACCGCATTCGGGATCCGTCCCGACCACAAATCACAGAGCACCGCCGTCATCGCGATGCCAACCAGGGAAATCACCTGAATCTCTCTGTACATAACTGCCTCCCTTCCCAAGCCCCCTATCCGGCACCATTTTCAGGCTTGCACGATCGAAGGCTCGTCAAACACTCGCTCAATTTCATTACAGACAATCAATTTCACTTCAGCCCGGTGATATCATAACCGATAGACTCTTTCAGACATTTTCGGTATCCGTAAATATGTTTTGATATTTAAATCATACTTATGTTTTGATTCAAAATTATTATATCACACGATTTTGATTTGTAAATAGTGTTAGCGCGCTAATTTTAAATTTTCGTAGAAACGAACAAAAAACCGAGGCCAAACCAGCCCCGGTTTTTGTTAAAATAGATTATTATCGATTTTGTGACATTCTCTTCCTTCATGCGCGCCGTCGGCACTGCACCAGATGCAGAAACTCCGTCTCAGGATTCCCTGTCCATATACCGCATATAGCTCACGACCATCATCGCAATCTTGAAGGTCAGTGCATCATCAAACACGCGGATATCCAGTCCTGTGCTCTTCTGCAGCTTCTCCAGCCGGTACACCAGCGTATTCCTGTGGATATAGAGCTGGCGGGCCGTCTCCGATACATTCAGATTGTTCTCGAAAAATTTATTAATGGTGGTAATAATCTCCTCGTCAAAGGTGTCCGGCGTCTCCTCCCCAAACACTTCCCGCATAAACATCTGGCAGAGCGGAATCGGAAGCTGATAGATCAGGCGGCCAATGCCCAGCGTATTATACGCGACGATCTGTTTTTCCTCATAAAAAATCTTGCCGACGTCAAGCGCCATCTTCGCTTCCTTATAAGAGCGCGATACCTGACGAATCTCCTTCACGATTGTGCCGTAGGCAATCTTCACGTTCGACATCGCTTCCGTATTCAGCATATCGCGCAGCATCTTCGCCGTGCGCTCCACGTCTTCATACGTATCCTTCTCACCGAGCTCCTGCACCAGAATGATACTCTTCTCATCGACCTCCGTGACAAAATCCTGCGGCTGGCTGCCAAACAGCCCCTTCACGATCTCCTTCGCGGTGCTGTCCTTTTCTGTCTTCGTCTCTATCAGATACACGATCCGACGCGCCTCTGTATCAATATGAAGCTTTTTAGCGCGATTGTATACATCCACAAGCAGCATATTGTCCAGCAGAAGGTTCTGGATGAAATTATTCCGGTCATAACGCTCCCGGTACGCCACGATCAGGTTCTGCACATGGCTGACCGCCACGCGCCCCATCATATAGGCATCCTCCGTCTTGCCGCCCGAGATCAGAATATACTCCAGCTTCTTATCATCAAACACCTTGAAAAAATGTGTATCCTGCACCACCTGGCTGTCCGCCGGCGAATCTACGAACTGAGCCACCGCCTCCGGCGAAACCTCCGCCGCGCCCACAGTCGCCGCCACCTCATTGCCGTCCGTATCCGTAATCCGGAAATCCACATGCGTAATCGTATGCAGCTCTTCGATCGTATTCTGTAAAATCTGGCTCGAAATCATAAGTCATCTTCCTTTTCTTTGTGCTGTGCAAATCGGGATATCCCGGGGAAAGTCCCTTTTTCCAGACTTTCCGTTTTCTCCCCATCATCATTCTTACTGCCACCATAATATCTTATTTCATGACTTTTGACAAGAACCAGATTTTCTAACTTTTAAAACTTAAAAATCGCAATCCCATATCTCGGCAGATCATACGCAAAGGAGAACGGCTTGCCGTCGCATTCCTGCTTTACAGCCTTGTAAACCTCCGGCTGCTCCTTGCCGGTGCCGCCAAATTCGGCCGCGTTCCCGTCAAGCACCAGCTTGTACTGCTTCCGTCTCATCACGCCGACCCGGTAATCCGGCCGGTCTACCGGCGTAAAATTGATAACAAACAGCAGATTATTTTTCCCGTTCGCGGAATGCCGCACAAAGCTGAAAATGCTGCGGGAATTGTCGTCCGGGTTAATCCACTCAAAGCCGCCCGGCTCGCAGTCCAGCTCATACAGGCAGGCATTTTTGCGGTAGAGCTTCAGCAGCGCGCGCGTAAAATTCTGCATCTGCGCATGCCGCGGCTCCGACAGCAGGAACCAGTCCAGCTCCCGCTCCTCGCTCCACTCCCGGAGCTGTCCGAAATCCTGCCCCATGAACAGAAGCTTCTTGCCCGGATGTCCGATCATAAAGGAATAACCGCATTTCAGATTCTCAAATTTATCATCGTAGAGCCCCGGCATCTTGTTGACCATCGAACACTTCAGATGCACCACCTCGTCGTGCGACAGCGGAAGGATGTACTTCTCCGAATATGCGTAGGTCATCGCGAACGTCATTTTATTGTGGTTGTACTGGCGGAAATACGGGTCCAGCTTCATGTACTCCAGGAAATCATGCATCCAGCCCATGTTCCACTTCATCGTGAAGCCAAGTCCGTCATCCTCCGGCTTCGAAGTCACCTTCGGCCAGGCCGTTGACTCCTCCGCAATCATCATAAAGCCCGGATAGCGCCCAATCAGCACACTGTTCAGATGCTTGAAAAACTCAATCGCCTCCAGATTCTGATTGCCGCCGTATTTATTTGCTACCCACTGGCCATTCTGTCTTCCATAATCCAGATACAGCATCGAAGCCACCGCATCCACGCGCAGCCCATCCACATGGAACTCATTGATCCAGTAAATCGCGCTCGCGATCAGGAAATTCTTCACCTCATATTTGCTGTAATCAAACACCTTCGTGCCCCAGTCCGGATGCTCGCCCTTGCGCGTATCCGCATACTCATACAGGCAGGTGCCATCAAACTCCGCAAGCCCCTGCGCGTCGCGCGGAAAATGCGCCGGCACCCAGTCCAGAATCACACCGATTTTGTTGCGGTGCAGATAATTGACAAAATATGCAAAATCCTCCGGCGTCCCATAGCGCGACGTCGGCGCGAAATACCCCGTCACCTGATAGCCCCAGGAGCCGTCAAACGGATGCTCCGAAATCCCCATCAGCTCCACATGGGTGTAACCCATGTCCTTCACATAAGCCGTCAGCTCATGCGCGAACTCGCGGTAATTATAATAGCCGCTCTCATCCTCGCCGTGCGGATGGCGCTTCCAGCTGCCCGGATGCACCTCATAAATCGCGATCGGGCTCTTGTCCTGATCAAAGGTCTTCCGGTTCTCCTGCCACACGGAATCCGACCATTTAATCGTCGTCAGATCCGCTACCCGCGACGCCGTTCCCGGCCGATATTCCGCATAATTTGCAAACGGATCCGCCTTGTACAGCTTCCTGCCGTCCGGTGTGAGAATCAGGTACTTATATAATTCTCCCGCTCCGACGCCCGGCACAAACAGCGCGTAAATGCCCAGCGGCTCCAGCCGCTCCATCGGATGGCTGTACTCATCCCAGTCATTAAACGAACCAATCAGCTGCACACGCTCCGCGTGCGGCGCCCATACCGCAAAATAGGTGCCCTGCCTCCCTTTCCAGGTCATCGGGTGCGCGCCGAGCTTTTTATAAATATCATAGTGCGCGCCCTGTCCGAACAGATACTGATCCAGCTCCGTGATAAACTCCTGCTTCTTCGTCCCGGATTTTGCCCGCGTACCCGTCTTCGGCTTCTCTTTCGTCCCTGCCCCCGCATTTTTCGCTTTCTCTGCCATACCGCATTTTCCGCTGCTCAAATCGCTGCAAACGTGCATATTCGTATGTTTTGAATGTTTTGAATTTTGTACACGCTTCCGGCAATCACACCGTAGCCTCTTTTTCGCAGCTTCTCCTTTCTTATTTCTTAAAATAATTATATTCTCCCCATAATAACCGGGATATTTTACGCCTGCACAATAAAAATCCGTCCGTCCCCCGGCGCGACCTCCGCCGTCAGCCTGCCGTTCTCCGCCTGCAGCGTTTCTCCGGTCGCCAGATCCACAATCCGCCCGGCGTGGCACGGCAGCGGCACCGAATGCGTCGCGGTGTTCTCATCATTGTTCACCAGGATCAGCGCCGTCTCCTCCTGCCCGATCCGGGCAAACGCGTATTGCCGGGTCGTCAGCAGCAGCTCCCGGTAGCTTCCCTCACCGATCACCGGGTGCTCCCGGCGGCATCTGCCAAGGAAGGTAATAAATTCCTCCAGCCCCGGCACCGGCGGGTTCGCCTCCATCTCCGAAAGGCTCAGATGCGGCCGCAGCGCGGGATCTCCGCCGTTCGACTTCCTGCCCTCCACGCCCCACTCCGAGCCATAATAGATCGAGGGAACCCCGGGCAGTGTATACAGCAGCGTATACACCGAGCGCAAATGTCTCTTATCATTCAGCTTCGACACAATCCGGTCTACATCGTGATTGTCTACAAACGAATACAGCACCCGTCCGCGGCAGAGTCCGCCGTTCCCGTCAAAAAGCCTCCGGATCGTATGCTCAATCTCAAAATAATTATGGTCATTATGCCCTGAATACAGTCCCTTATGCAATTCGTAATTCGTCACCGAATGCAGCATCTCCGGATTCGCCCAGCGCGAATAATCCCCGTGGATCACCTCGCCCATCAGCCAGAAATCCTGCTTCTCATTGCCGGTCACCCACCGCATTTCCCGCATAAAGTCAAAATCCAGACAATCCGCGCAGTCCAGCCGGATCCCGTCAATGTCAAACTCACGAATCCAGAAGCGGATCACATCGAGCAGGTAATCCTTCACTTCACGGTTCTGCAGATTCAGGTTGACCAGCTCAAAGCAGTTCCGCCATGCCTCATATCCAAATCCATCGTTGTACGGATTATTTCCCCAGAAATTGATCCCTTTATACCAGCCGCAGTAGCGCGATCCCTCACGGTTCCGCTGAATGTCCTGAAATGCGAAGAACTCGCGCCCTGTGTGGTTAAACACGCCGTCCACCACGACCTTCAGTCCCAGCTCGTGCGCCTTCTTCACAAACCGTTTGAAATCCTCATTATCTCCAAGCCGACGGTCTACCATCTTATAATCTCTCGTGTCATATCCATGCGTCGTCGACTCAAAAAGCGGTCCGATGTAAATCGCCCCGCACTCCAGATCATGAATATGCGGCAACCATTCTTCCAGCTCCTCAAACCGGTGCACCACCTGCTCCTCGCGGTTCTCAAACGGCGCCCCGCTCATCCCCAGGGGATACATATGATAAAAAACCGTGTTCTCATACCAGACTGACATAAACTCATACCTCCGTAATTATATTAAGCGAAGAAAAGCGCTTCGCATAATTCTCCAGAATCTGGCGATTCTGTCGTTGACCTATCAAGAAAAGTCCGCAAGCGCACTTTTCTTCTGATAGGTCATATTCTGCCTTTATGATGCAGTCTCTTTTATTGCTTTCTATCTGCTACTTTCTGTTTTCCATTCACCGGCATGAGCGATCATGCACTTCTCACGTTTCGTTTCGCATTCCTTTTATCACGAGAAAATTCCATACATAAATTGCTTCACCAGCGCCGATATCTGCTGCCGGTCCACCCGGTCCCGCTCCTCCGGGTCATGCTCATAATGGAGCAGAAAATACGAACTGATCGTCCCGGCAAAGCCAATCGCGAACTGCTGCTGCCGTCCGTTCATATTGCCCAGCTGATCCGCCGACCGGTCAAACAGCTGCACCACCATGCCGTAGAACTCCGCGATGTAAGGCTGAATCGTCTGATACGCCTCATTGCCCCTCGCAGAATAAAACAACGCCATCATCAGCATATAAAAATGCCGGTCCTGCTCAAAAAATCCGCAGAAAATATCCGCCAGCCAGTGCAGCGCCTCCTCAATCCGCAGATCCTTCCGCCTGCTTCGCTCATCCAGAGCCCGGTACATCCCCCGCAGCCGCTCAAACCGCTCCGCGACCAGAGCCTCCAGCAGTCCCTTTTTGCTTCCAAAATAATAGTACAGCGTTGGCTTCGTCAGCCCCGCGCGGGCCACAATCTCCTGCACGCCGACCGCATCATATCCCTTTTCATAAAACAGCTCATTCGCGCATTCCAAAAGCCGGGTCCGGTTGTCCATCGTTTCCATGCCATCCATTATGCTGTTCGTGTTTTCCATAAACGCCCCATTTCGCTGTCCGTGTTTTCCACTAATGCCTCATGCCGCTGTCCGTGTTTTCCACTAATGCCTCACGCCACTGTCCGTGTTTTCCACTAATGCCTCACGCCGCTGTTATTAAGGAAAGGATGTGCTCCCCACACATGTAGTCTCTATTTCACGATTATACCGTTCGGTATATAAAAAGTCAACCCCTTCACGAAAAAACAGCGGCATAAAATACCGCTGTTTTTCATCTGCCCGTCAAAATTAATTCACTTTCGGTCCGTTTTTAACAATCCGTTATCTGAATCTGGCACATCCGCATCGCGTTCAGCGCGTTCTCATGACTCTCCGGCGTAACCCCCGCGCAGCACGACGCGTCCACCACAATCGGCACCTCCGGAAACGCCGCTTTTAGGATCATCGCATTCGAAATCACACAGATGTCCGTGCAAAGACCGATTAGTTCAATAGACTCCGGATTACCGGATGCCTCCGCTTTTCCGCTCTGTGCTGTGCCGCACTGCTCCGCAGCCTCCCGCACCACATCCGGCAGCACAAGCGACCCAAACGACGGCTTATCCACCACGGTGCAGCCTTCCGCATAGACCTTTTCCGAAATTTCCCATCCGAACGTTCCCTTCACGCAGTGCACCACCGGAAGCTTCTGTCCCTCCTGCGTCTGAAGATACTGTTCCGTGTGCGTATCCCGCGTATATAATACCGTATCTCCATTTTCAAGATATTGATTCACCTTTTTCCGCACATTATCCACAATCGCGACCGCTTCCTTCGTGCCAAGCGCCCCGTCAATAAAATCATTCTGCATGTCTACTACAACAAGAACCTTCATTGCTAACACCCTCCATATTTTTCGTTTCATTTCAGAATATCGCTATGTCGAATTGCACGGCGTCCGGCGCCGTGAACATTCCTGTGCTTTACCTGTTATCGGTATCTATGCCAGCTTCATCTGCTTCCGCAGGTTTGTAACTTCCTGCGAGAGTTCCTGCATTTTCTCCATGGCATCACTCAGCCTCCGCATAAGGACGGCATTCTCCTCTTCGGCCTCTTTTATCTTCTTCTCTGCGGCATCTGCTTTTTGCTCTGCAACATCCGCTTTTCGCTTTGCGGCATCGGCCCTTTGCTCTGCGGCATCGGCTTTTTGTTCTGCGGCATCTGCCTTTTGCTCTGCGGCATCTGCGCGCAAACGTTCCCGCTCTGTATTAGCCTTTTCCTCATCCCGGCCTTCCTTTTTGCTGTCTTCCATCCATTCTCTGAGTGCCTGACACATATTATAATTTCCCCTTTCATTGATCACATGACTGGTCTTTCGGATTTTTTCAAGCTCCGCTGAATGCGCCAGATCTGAGATCGCGCAAACTGCTGTCTCGGATACATTGGAAAATGCATCCTCATTCTCTTCTATAAAAGTCTGGAGGCGTTCTTTCTGCCGCGCGTATTTCACAAAGCCAAATACTACCCGCAGTTCGTCTCCATACTCGCTAAGATCTCGCTCGCTCATTCGGTGGACGTCCAGAAAATGCATGGTGTAATCTGACGCATACGCTCCCCACTCGCTCCCGGCAAACATATCGGACAGCCGCCGGGGTCCCTGCCAGGGATCCTCTCCCCAGTAAATCACGAGTGTAATACAGGGCATGAGCCGGTCTTCCTTATAAAACTGGTCAAGATATTCTCCGCCGGAGAGAGATGGCCCCATGTCTGACACTTCTCCGTCCTTCTTCTTCATCCGTTCCTGCTTATGTTTATCTGAAATAATACGAACCTGCCTGGCATAATTGAGAAAATCCATCTCCATCACTCGGTAGGGCATCTGATAGCTCTCCCTGTTCTGATTTTCGATCGCCAGAATTGCGAAAGCATGACCCTTCTGCAGCTTTCTGATGAGATCCCGGAACTGCGTGACGGATGTATGCGTCCCCTGCTTCACCCGCAGAGAAGCCGTCTCTCTGGCAGCATCGGCGGAAAGATCCGATGCAAGGACTGCCTCCTTCTTAAAGACTGCATGGTTAAAAACGTCAGCAAAATTTTCATTGTTGCCAAAAAGCTGGAACGAAGCCGAGTCCTGCTCCTTTCCCTGCCCTCCAATCTTCCCATCCGAAGAATGTGCAGCTGCCAGATACATCGAAGCTTCACTCTTTGAAATGTCTGGCACTATCGATTGTTTTTCCCTTGATTTCATATAAATTTTTGACTTCCCCGGGTCATGTACGTGTAAGTGACCAGCTTACACCGTTCATTTTCACTCTATCACGAATCGCAAATGATGTCAATGATTATTTCATAATCATTTCAAACATTTCTTAAACATAATATATGTCACATATTTTGCCAGTATTTTCTCCGCATTATTTTCAATTATTCCTCTTCAGCTTCCTCCTCCGAGTCAACTGTTCATACAATAGGGCGGAGGCATTCGTATAATAAACGAAAGTTTCCTGCTCTGCCGCCTGAACCCCTTACATTAGTCTTTCATTTGAACTATTCAGAACAGCAGGCCCGATTTCATTCCTCGCATAGGAAAAGCAGCCTTGCAGCTGCTTTTTCTACATCATCTCTAAATAACGCTGTGTCTGAATAGCGCTTATATCACCTCTGACGCATCCGCGCTTTTATCCTCTCTGGCGCTTCCGCTCTCCCATCATCAGCAGAACCGCAGCCGATAGCAGGAACAGGGTAAGCCACATGCTAAGCGGCGTGTCGTCCCCGGTCTGTACCGGAGCTTCCGTCTCAGTAGCCGTCTCTGTCTCTGTTTCAGACTCTGTCGCGGTCGTCTCCGTCTCGGCCTCAGTCGCCTTGGTCTCCGCCTCTGTAGCGGTGGTCTCAGGCGTTGCAGCCTCGGTTGCGGTCGTCTCAGGCGTTGCGGCTTCGGTCGCCGCAGTTTCGGGCGTCGTGGGCGCCGTCTCTCCGGACGACTGCGTGATGAGCTTCCATGCGACGGCGATCGGCGACAGGCCTGTCACGGTCACAAGCAGACCATCCGCTGTCTTTGTCACTGCCGGGCTTTCCATCTCGCCCGGCGTCTTGCCAAGCGCGGCGGACGTGAACATATGCGTCACAGCAAAATCATGGGTATCCTTACCTGTGCCATCCGGATACGGCAGAAGAAGCGTCAGACCATTTACCGGGAAGCTCTCCTCAGTGGCTTTCTCCCATGTCACACCTCCATCGAAGCTGACCATCAAAGTCACATCATAGACGACCACGTTTTCCTCGGAATATCCGCTCTGTTTGGTAACAGTTGTCTTCAGCATGGCCGTAATTTTCTCCACCGTATTCAGGTTCGGATTATCCTTCAGCGCTTCCGGCACCTCAGACAGACCCACCTGCAGAATGATCTTATGTGCCGCATCTGTATCCGGGAAGGTCTGCTCCGGCAGCCCGGTCAGCTCCGCCACGGTCATAGTGCCGCTGACCACAGTCACATCGTAATTCACGCTTGTAGAGGTACCTGTAATCGCGTAAGTCCCGGCCGCCGAATTCTTATCCGCCGTTGTCGAGAGCGTCACACCAAGATCATCCGTTGTATCGCCGCTCGCCAGCGCACCCGCGCTAATTGTAAATGCAAAGGTCGGATTATCGTCGCCATAGCTCCTGACCACATCATTCGCCGTAACTGTCACCGCAGCCGATGTAATCTGGTGCGTCTCACTGACCGTATTCTCCGGCAGTGCATAATTGCCGCTGGCAGCGCCGGTCAGGGCGGTCGCCGTGTAGCTGAACCCATCCGCTGTAACATTTACATTATCACAATCGGCCGTCCGTTCTACCGTCACTGCTATATCATCGTTCTCCTGTGCCTTGTTACCGACCGTCGCAGTCAGGGTCTTCGCGTTTCCATCATAGACAAGCTCGTCTGCGGCGAGTGTCGACCAATCCAGTTCAACGATCCTCTGCCCGACCGTCAAGCTTCCTGTCTCATAGGTAATCTCGTAATTAGCGGAAGTCAGACCGGACGGAGTGATGCTGTAAGTCCCTACATCACCATACTGGCTATAGTCAAATGCATAAGTCAGTTCCCCTTCAAATACGCCATCCGTATCCTCAGACTCCTCATAGACAAACCCACTGTAGCTTACGCCAGTATCCGACGGGGCATCGCCATAGGTGATGGTATTATCATTCGCCGTAATGGTCAGAGCTGCCTTTGTGATCGTGTAAGTAGCAGGTATCACGGTCACCTCATAATTGGCCGCCGTCGATGTTCCGGTAATCGCGTAGATTCCAACATCTTTTCCTGCCAAATCTGCTCCGGCCGCATCGGTTCCGTCTGTGACACCGCCATCCATGTCATTTCCGTCCGTGTCGGTGTCACCCGATCCCGATTCGCCTGTACCACCTTCATCTGTGTCCGTATCGTCGGCCCCAGTTCCGCCTGTGCCGCCTTCATCTGTATCCGTATCGCCGGACCCAGTTTCGTCTGTGCCAACATCCTCCGCAACGGTCGCTTTCGTCAGAATCACGGCAAGATCGTCCTCGGTATCTCCCGCCACCAGAGCATCCTGCGGAATCGTAAACGTGAGCGTTTCAAGCGCAGTGCCGTACACTGATATCTTATCGTCCGCCGTAACGGTAACTGCCTTTTTATAAATGGTAAATGTTGCAGGTACAACTTCTACACTGTAGTTGCTGTTCCCCGTATAGGACGGTGTGATGGTATAGGTTCCGGCGTTTTCACCTTCCGCCCGGCTGTAGCTGACCTTTAATCCTGCCAGATCAGCCTCCGTCGCCGTTCCAGTCACCGTGCCGGTCAGGGTCGGATCCGCATCGCCATAGGTTTTCGATGCATCCGCCGCTGTGATCGTCACCGCAGCAGCAACGATCTGATAAGTCGTGCTGACTGTATTGTCCGGCAGTTTATAATTCCCACTTGCCGCACCGGTCAATCCCGTCGCCGTGTAGCTAAATCCATCGGTTGTCACATTCACATTATCACAACCGGCCGTCCGTTCTACCGTCACAGATATCTCATCGTTCTCCTGTGCCTTGTTGCCGACCGTCGCCGACAGCGTCTTCGCCGTGCCATCATAAATGAGGTCACTCATGTCCAGTGTCGTCCATGTCAGCACTGCCGTCTGCTGCTCGACCGTCAGCTTCCCATCCGAATATGTAATCTCATAATTCGCTGCGCTCAATCCCGACGGCGTAATGACATACTCACCCACAGAACCATACTTGCTATAGCTGTAGGAATACGTCAGCGTCCCACTCAGCACGCCATTCGTACTCTCAGACTCCTCATTTACAAAGCCGCTGTAGCTCACGCCATTCGCCGAGGGCGCATCGCCATAGGTGATGGTATTGTCCTTTGCAGTAATAGTCAGCGAGGCTTTTTTTATCGTATAAGCGGCTGGTTCCACAGTCACCTCATAATTTCCGGATGTTGATGTTCCAATAATCTCATATGTCCCCACCGCGGAACCTTTGGCTGCCGTTGTTGTGAGATTCACACAAAGATCACTTCCTTTGTCATCTCCTGCCAGTGCTCCCTCCGGAACGGTAAAAGTCAGTTCCTCAAGATTACTTCCATAGATGGAAGACTTATCATCTGCCGTGACGGTAACTGCCTTTTTATAAATGGTAAAGGTTGCAGGTACAACTTCTACGCTGTAGTTGCTGTTCCCCGTATAGGACGGTGTGATTGTATAGGTTCCGGCGTTTTCGCCCTCCGCCCGGCTGTAGCTGACCTTTAATCCTGTCCGATCAGCCTCCGTCGCCGTACCAGTCACCGTGACGGTAAAGGCCGGGTCCGCCTCTCCATAGGTTTTCGATGCATCCGCCGCAGTAATCGTCACCGCAGCAGCAGTGATCCGATAAGTCGCGCTAACCGTATTGTCTGGCAGTTTATAATTCCCACTTGCCGCACCGGTCAACCCCGTCGCCGTGTAGCTAAATCCATTGGCCGTCACATTCACATTATCACAATCAGCCGTCAATTCGACCGTCACAGATATCTCATCATTCTCCTGTGCCTTGTTGCCGACCGTCGCGGTCAAAGTCTTCTCGTTTCCATCATAGACAAGCTCATCTGCAGCGAGTGTCGTCCATGTCAGCACAGCCGTCCGCTGCTCGACCGTCAGCTTCCCGGCCGCGTAAGTGATCTCATAATTCGCTGCGCTCAATCCCGACGGCGTAATGGTATACTCACCCACAGCGCCGTACTGGCTGTAGCTGTAGGAATACGTCAGCGTCCCACTCAGCACGCCATTCGTACTCTCAGACTCCTCATTTACAAAGCCGCTGTAGGTCACGCCATTCGCCGAGGGTGCATCGCCATAGGTAATCGTATTGGCATTTGCGGTAATAGTCAGCGAGGCTTTTCCAATGGTAAAGGACGCCGCATCCGATATCAGACCGGTATAAGTAACTGACGCAGCTACAGAAGCCTGTACATAATAAGTACCAGCATTAACCGGTTTTCCGCCCTCTTCAGACGCGCCGCTGTTATCCGAAGTTGTCTTAGCCGTACAGTCGGAATCCGTATAATATGCATATTCCACAATACCATACGCCGAAGACGCAGCAGGCTCCACCGCATTCCCGCCGTATGTCCACCCCGACATAGTCAGTGCAGACGTCCATGTATTTTTCGATACTTTTACAGCATAAATTGTCTTATTATCATAAAATACGGTCTAAGTATCCCAACTCTGTGTGCATGCAGAATCCGAATAAAATTCATACGTATCATCACCGGTCAGGGTCGGATAAGACAGCAATGTCTTTCCATAATTGGTATAGCTGGTCTCCAGTGTTGTCTGGGAACTGCCATCCACCAGTATGATCGTTACCTGAAGCACCTTTTTTGAACTGTCCGACGTCAAAACCGGATAAGGATCCGGCGTGGCGGAGGTCAGATCCTGTCCCCAGATCTGGGAGGATCCTGCTGTATTCTGCATACTATACGTCACATAGCCGGACGCAAACTGACCCGTTGTCCTGGCATTTGCACCAACCGTTTTCCCGGTGCCATAGACGCTGTTTCCTGTGTCGCTCAGATACCATGCGGAACTGATGGCTCCGCTGCTGTTAACATATCCGATAATGGCTCCCACAGATGTCCCCGTAATTTTACCATAATTGTGGCTCACGTAGATGGTTCCATAGGACTCACCCACAATGCCGCCGGCATATTGATTGGTGCAGCTAACAGCCCCCGCATTGTAACAGTTTCTTACCGTTCCTCCACTGCTCAGTCGGCCGATGATGCCGCCCACTCGTCTGGGGCCCGATACAGTCCCCGTATTGGCACACTGGCTGACCGCAATCGCCCCGCTCCCAATGATGCCGCCGGTGTAGTCTCCGCTGCCCGTCACCGCACCGCTGTTCGAGCAGCCGGTAATACTGCCTGCTGCGTAGGCCACTACGCCGCCGGTGTAGTCTCCGCCGCCAGTCACCGTACCGCTGTTCGAGCAGCTGCTCACACTACTGCTGCTGGCCGTAGTCATATTACCAACCACACCGCCGACCCAGCCACCGGTAGCAGAAACGGCTCCGCTGTTCACGCAGCCGGACACCGCCGTGGTGTTCATCATATACCCCAGAATTCCGCCGACATTGTTGTTGCAGCTGACGGCTCCGCTATTGATACAATTGCTGATTGTGTTGCCGCCCGCGGAGCTGGTGCCGGAATTTCCGACGATTCCTCCGAAATAGCTGCTGCTTCCTGATACCGTTCCGGTATTGGTGCAGCTGCTGACCGTACAGCCGCTCTCTATAAAACCGGCAATGCCGCCCAGATCCGCTGAGGTATTAGAGAGTGCCGCGTTATTGGTGCAGGATGTAATGTTTCCTTTGGCTACATATCCCACAATGCCTCCCACATAATATCCGCTTCCGGTCACCGGCACATTGTTTGTGCAGCTTTCGATCGTTCCTCCGTTGGTCAGAGCCCCCGCAATGCTTCCAGTGCTGCCCGCGCCGGTGATTCCATTCCCGCTTAAGGTCAGGCTTTTCACAGTTCCGCCGCTGACCGTACTGAAGAATCCCTGATATCCGGATGTACTGTTTATGTATAAACCGGAAATGGTCTTTCCGTTTCCATCAAATGTACCGGAATAGCTGCCGATCGGCACCCATGTTTTATTCTGCAGATTGATATTCGCAGTCAGCTTTGCGTTCGCACCGGACACCGCCTCTGTGATATCCTCCTGCGTCGTGTCGCCATTTACCAGCGACGCCAACCAGAACAGCTGCCCGGCGTTTGAAATCTGATATACACCGTTCGACAGAGTGGCAGGCTGATAATAGGTCGTGTCTCCGCTTGTATAGAACCCATCCGAATCATAAGCGAACGCTGTCGCCATCACTGCTCCGCTGAAATAATCGAGGATTTCCCACAGCGCATCGATGTTTGACACCTGAACCTGCTCTTCCTCCGTCAGTTCATCATAATAAATATCTGCAAGCGCAGAGGTCAGCTCATAGATGGCGTCTAACTCCTCGCCCTCCATCGTCTCGACTTCCTCCAAAGTCGGAAGTCCCGCAATCTGCGTCTCCAGATCACAAATGACACAGTCATCTGCGCTGTTCCCATGCGCACAGAGAATCAGCGATTCATCATTCTGGGAATTTACCCCCCCCGTCGGCCCCAGATTCAGTAGTTTCCCCTTCCGTCGTCTCTCCCTGCGCAGAACTAAGCTGCGCAGTCTCAGAGCCTGTCGTCCCGGAGCCTGACGCGACGGTCTCTCCTGCCCCAGACTCCGCCGATGCGGAATCCGCCGTTTCGGATGTTCCCGTACCGGCACCAGCCTCCGTTGAATCCGCATCCGACGATGCCGACCCGGATTCCGGTGCGTCCAAATCCGCCATCTCGGACTGCGTGGTTTCCGACTGCGTCGGCCCTGTCTGATCTGTCTCAGACTGTGTCGTCTCAGACTGCACTGATCCTGTCTGCGCAGCATCCGTCTGCATCGTCTCAGACTGTGTCGTCTCGGATTCTGATGCCGCCGTATCTTCCTCATCCAAACCTGTCGTCCCAGTCTCCGCCCCTGCCGCTTCCTCCGCGGCTGAACCTGTTGTTCCGGTTTCTGACGGCACAGACGCAGATCCCCCGCGCTCTGCCGTCACCGACTCGGTCAATTCAAGCTCTGACGCGGTCGTCTGTATCGTCTCTTCTGCGCCCGATGCAAGCGTTGAGGAAGGCACCAGCGACAACAAAAGGGCCGCTGACAGCATGATACTTAACACTTTTCGAGATTTCTTACTTTTTCGGTTTTTCATAATCCCCTCCTGATAGCTCTGAGCCTTATTTCCTCATTCAGCCATTTCCCACATTCATACATGCCCTGTGACATTCATTTCATTATCCCGACAAGCAGAAACATAGGAAAGGATGTCGAGACAATACCCGATGTATTTTAGCACATACGTTTTAGAAATGGAAGTATCCAAAAGAATAGATTTGATGGGATATTCGTCTTGTCCCCGTCAAGAATGTTCATAGTGTCTGGCACTGTGAACATTTGGCACTGTGAACATTCTTGACGGTATCTATGCCAGCCTCATCTGCTTCCGCAGGTTTGTAACTTCCTGCGAGAGTTCCTGCATTTTCTCCATGGCATCACTCAGCCTCCGCATAAGGACGGCATTCTCCTCTTCGGCCTCTTTTATCTTCTTCTCTGCGGCATCTGCGCGCAAACGTTCCCGCTCTGTATTAGCCTTTTCCTCATCCCGGCCTTCCTTTTTGCTGTCTTCCATCCATTCTCTGAGTGCCTGACACATATTATAATTTCCCCTTTCATTGATCACATGACTGGTCTTTCGGATTTTTTCAAGCTCCGCTGAATGCGCCAGATCTGAGATCGCGCAAACTGCTGTCTCAGATACATTGGAAAATGCATCCTCATTCTCTTTCCTTTCCCTGCCCTCCAATCTTCCCATCCGAAGAGTGTGCAGCAGCCAGATACGTCGGAGTTTCACTCTTCGAAGTATCTGCCACTATCGGCTTTTTTTCCTTTGATTTCATATGAATTTTTGACTTCCCCGGGTCATGTACGTGTAAGTGACCAGCTTACGCCGTTCATTTTCACTCTATCACGAATCGCAAATGATGTCAACGATTATTTCATAATCATATCAAACATTTCTTAAACATAATATATGTCACATATTTTGCCAGTATTTTCTCCGCATTATTTTCAATTATTCCTCTTCAGCTTCCTCCTCCGAGTCAACTGTTCATACAATAGGGCGGAGGCATTCGTATAATAAACGAAAGTTTCCTGCTCTGCCGCCTGAACCCCTTACATTAGTCTTTCATTTGAACTATTCAGAACAGCAGGCCCGATTTCATTCCTCGCATAGGAAAAGCAGCCTTGCAGCTGCTTTTTCTACATCATCTCTAAATAACGCTGTGTCTGAATAGCGCTTATATCACCTCTGACGCATCCGCGCTTTTATCCTCTCTGGCGCTTCCGCTCTCCCATCATCAGCAGCACCGCTGCCGACAGCAGGAACAGGGTAAGCCACATGCTAAGCGGCGTGTCATCCCCGGTCTGTACAGGCGCTTCCGTCTCGGATTCCGTCTCAGCTTCCGTTGTCGTCTCGGTCTCTGTTTCAGCCTCGGTTGCGGTCGTCTCCGTCTCGGCCTCCGTAGCGGTGGTCTCAGGCGTTGCAGCCTCGGTTGCCGCTTCGGTTGCGGTCGTCTCAGGCGTCGTGGCTTCAGTTGCCGCAGTCTCAGGAGTAGTGGGCGCCTCGGTCTCACCGGACGACTGCGTGATGAGCTTCCATGCGACAGCGATCGGCGACAGGCCGCTCAGGGTCACCTGCAGGCCAGTGTCTGTCTTTGTGACAGCCGGGTTTTCCGTCTCGCCCGGCGTATGTCCGAATGCGGTCGTTGTGAACATATGGGTCACGAAGAAGTCATATTCGTCTTTGTTCGTACCATCCGGGTAAGGCAGGACAATCGTGAGTCCTTCCTCCGGGAAGTTCTCTTCCGTTGCCTTTACCCATGTCTTGCCGCCGTCAAAGCTGATCATCAGAGTCACTTCGTAGTAAACAATGTTTTCCTCTGTATAGCCGGTCTGCGCGCAGACAATCGTCTTCAGGCTTGTCTTGATTTCTTCTACGGTATCCAGTTCCGTATTGTCCTTCAGCGTCTCCGGCACCTCAGAAATCCCCTCGATCAGTTCGATCTTGTGCTCCGCGTCCTCATCCGGGAAGGTCTGCTCCGGCAGTTCCACCAGAACTGTCACGGTCAGTGTCGCCGTCAT
This sequence comes from Lachnospiraceae bacterium, assembly GCA_021199475.1. GTDB lineage: Bacteria > Bacillota > Clostridia > Lachnospirales > Lachnospiraceae > Choladousia. The sequence goes on along the minus strand of JAJQHZ010000140.1, from coordinate 9,072 downwards.
GGACGCAATCGTTTCATAATTGTTCGAGTCACCGGTGAACGCCGCGGTTGCCGTCACGCTGCCCGCTTCCGTCCGGGTATTGCTCGTATACGTCACGGTCACGCCATCCGCAAGCGTTCCGCTAATCTCCAGAGCCTTTTCCGTTCCATCGTATTCGACTGTCGCATCCGCGAAGCTCACACCGCTCATATCGTAGGTCGCCTTCGCGATGGTAAATTCCGCCGTCGTCGTTCCGGCCAGGCTGTAGTTGCTGTCGCTGATCGTGGCAGTCACCGTGTAGGTACCAGCCAGTGTCGGCACCTCCGTGCTGCTGTACACGGTGCCGTCGTTTGCTGTGCCTGTGTAGGTCAGAGTCACCTCCACACTGCCTGCGTCTGCGTCAGCCACATCATTCAGCTCCGCCGTCGCCGCTGTAATCGTACCTCCATAAGTCCCGCCCGCTGCGGTTATGGTGGCTGTGATTTCCTTTGCGGCAATGGTTATCGTAAAGCTGCCTTCTACGGTTTCATAGTTAGCTGCCGTTGCGCGGTAGTAAACCGTGTAAGTCCCGGCGTCCGTAAATGCAGGAACCTCCGTAGAATAGTCTCCGTCTTCCGAGGTGCTGTAGGTAAAGGTAACTTCGTCATCCGTCCCATCCACGGTCTCCGCACTGGCTGCGACTTCGGCAGTCTGCGCCGTTCCGTCGTAGGTGAGCGTTTCAGCCTGCGATACAGTAACATTGGCCAACTCCGCAGCCGAGATTGTATACGCGCCTTCCTCATTTACAAAGGTAATGCTGTAATTGTCATTTTCCGCCGTGCCCGTGATATCGTATGAGCCGACAGCGGACGAACTGGTTGCTTCCGTAGCGAGAGAATAAATCTCTTTATCTCCCTCCACAACACTGCCTTCCTTAACCTCAGCCGTGAGTTCTTCAATCTCGTCTCCATAGGTGCTGCTCTTACTGTCTATGGTAACAGTGACTGCCCTCTGAGTGATCTTCACCGTAGCGGAACCACTCACACCATTATAATTTGCTTTGCTTACCTTGTAATAAACCGTATAGGTTCCTGTATCGATGTAGGCATAAGTATCCTCGGAGTATTCCCCTTCTTCCGCAACACTGTAAGTAACAGCTGCATCTTCTTCCCCGACGGTTACCGTAATTCCGTGCGCATCTCCATCATACGCACCTTCATATCCGTTCACCGTTACAGTAAGATCCGCATTGACAATGGTCAACGTCGCTTTCTTTGAATCAATCGCCTCATAATTATCAGCATCTCCAGTAAAGGTTGCTGTCACTTCAATGCTGCCAACATTCGTCAGAGTATTTTCCGTATACGTCACCGTCACGCCATCTGGCAGGCTCTCACTTCCGGTAATTATCAGCGTCTTCTCCGTGCCGTCATAGGTGTAGGTCGCATCCGCAAAGCTTACGCCGCTCATGTCGTAGATCGCCTTCGCAATCACAAACTTCGCCTCCGTTGTTCCGGTCAGGCTGTAGTTGCTGTCGCTGATCGTGGCAGTCACCGTATAGGTGCCAGCCAATGTCGGCGCGGTTGTGCTGTTATACTCTGTCCCGTCATTTGCCGTGCCACTGTAGGTCAGGGTCACACTAACGTTATCTGTGTTGACCACGCCGCTCAGCTCCGCCGTCGCCGCCGTGATCGTACCTCCATAGGTTCCGCCGCCTGCGGTAATCGTGACGGTGATGTCCTTTGCAGTGATTGTCCCTTCTGTAGTCGCCGTAGCAGCTGAAAGCTCATAATTGCCCGCATCCGTACCGCTTAATGCAATGCCGCTGGCCGTAATTGTTTTGTCCGTCCCAACATTCGCGCTGTCGTAAGCATAACTCGTTGCGCTTGCATTAACTGTATCGCCATCTACAACGCCCTCTAACGTGATGGACAGGCCCTGCGCATCGGTCACAGCAGTGGTGCCGTCGTAGGTTTTTGTGGTCGTACCGCTGATAGAAGCAGTCACGGATTTCGCTGTGATAACTCCTTCACATGTAGCCATCGTACTTCCAAGCACATAACAGCTACCCCAGGATGACCCTAAAGTAATGCCACTTGCTGTGATGGTCTTATCATCCCCAACGCTTGCAGAATCATAAGCAATTTCCGCTGTGGCAGTCGGTTCGTCCTCACCTACCGCTCCACTTAAGCTGATGGATACGCCATCGGAGACAGCTGTCGTGCCGTCATAGGTTTTCGTAGTTGTCCCGGCGATAGATGCAGTTAAGGTTGCCTTCGCTACCGCGCTTGTTGAGGCCGTTAAGGTGGTGGTGCAGCTTGGGTGGGAGACCACAACCGTGATCACAGATCCCACATCATCCGCTGTTAAGATATAGGTGCTGGCGGTTGCGCCACTGATAGCTACACCATCCCGCTGCCACTGGTACTCCAGCGAATTTTCCGTCCCGTCAGGGGTATCGGAAGCCGTTGCCGTAAGTGTCTGCCCATATACCGCAGACCCACTGATAACGACAGAACCGGTGATCGGTGTTTTCTCCACAACCCTGTACGGATAGGTCGCCTTTGTGGACGCTTCGGTATTGCTCCTTACGCCATAGGCATCCGCAACCGTCACTTTGTATACGGTCCTTTCAGCGATCACGCCTTCTCCAAAGCATCCGCCTGTGATTGTGACCGTGTCGTCCGTGCCTGTATAGCCGTCGCCATCGCCAATGCTGCTTGTGACGATATACCCGCCACTGATGGAAACCGTGCCTGCCGGGCTCTTGTTCCCGCCACCGATGCCTGCACCACAGGTATTGCCGCTTGCTGCATATATAAAGCCTCCTGTAATGGTGATTGTGCCGCCATTCCCGGAGTCACTATCGCCGCCGCTGCCGCCGCCAATGCCTGCTCCAAAGTTACCGCCAGTGGCGCTTACCGTGCCGCCTGTGATCGTGATCGTGCCGCCATTGCTCTCCTGGCCGCCGCCGATTCCAGCTGCATCCGATCCGCCAACCGCAGTCACGGTGCCGTTATTGATCGTAATGACTGTGGCATTTGTATTTATTGCTGAATTAAATCCGGCACCGCTGCCGATACCCGGGGCTCCTTTAGCACCCTCAGCATTGATAACTCCACCGTTGATCGTAATGGTGCCTGCCGAAGCACTTACGCTGCCGCCAATTCCGGGATAATATTCAATGCTGCTGGTCGCATTTAATGTACCGGTGCTCTCTTCCTGCCCATAGATAACCAGCGTATTCCCGCTGTTCACGGTGATGCCGCTGTCAGCGTCCAGCGTATAGTCATCCACCAGAATCAAATGCACTTCACCGGAAATGATGATCCTGTCAGAAATTGTTACATCATTGCCCACGACATACCAGCCAGCAGACAGGGTCGTCATGTCAGAAGTAAGCAGGGTATACTCTTCGCAGGTCCGCGTTTCTCCGTCTTCATCAACATAATCGACAGCCACCTGTGTATAAATAGCATACAAATTGTGGTCTCCATAAACGGAAACAATACTTTCGGAAGTAACTTCATCACCACTGCCATCCGCTGCTGTATTCCAGCTGTCAAAAACACACCAGTCCTTCGTGGCCGTAGGCAATGTACCATATGCAGTATGGAACGTTACCTCCATTGTCTTAGTCTCTGTTGATAACGTGCCGCCATTCGTATCAAAAGTCACGGTAGCGGTTGCACTTTCAGTGACAACATACGGATAAGCTACCTTTGAAGCTTCTTCCTCGTTACTGGTAACCATATAGCCCGTTGCCACTTCTGCGTCATAAGCATAGGTATACAGGGTACCATCGCCAAAGTAGCCGCCGGTGATTGTGATCGTGCCATCGCTGCAATTACTGCCCGCGCCGATAATGCTGCCTTTTGAGCTGGACGCTGTTATATAGCCACCGCTGATATTAATACTTCCGGCGCTTCCACCAGTAGCACCATCACCGTTACCGCCTCCGCCGCCAATTCCAGCTCCGTTCCCGCAGCCGGTGGCCGAAACCGTTCCTCCGCTGATCGTAATCGTTCCGCCATCGCCTAAGACGCCGCCGCCAATCCCGGCAGAACCTTGGCTAGAAGTTAAAGTTTGCGCCACGGCAGTTACCGTTCCCCCACTGATTGTAATTGTTCCGCCGGTACAATTGCCTCCACCGCCGATTCCGGCACCGTTATCGGAAGACGTAGCTGTCACTGTCCCACCGTTAATTGTAATGGTTTCTCCAGCTCCTTTGTAACCGCCGCCAATGCCTGCGCCGGTATGTGTACTTGTCGCTGTCACCGTACCGCCATTAATCGTGATTTCGCCGCTGCTGCCTTCATAACCACCACCAATCCCGGCTCCGTTATAGTTGCCTGTAGATGTAACTGTGCCATTGTTGATGGTAATACTTCCGCCATTGCCGCCGGTGCCGCCGCCAATGCCTGCACTATTATAGCCGCCTTTGGCTGTAATCTCGCCGCCGTTGATAATAATCGTCCCTGCACTGTAACCGCTGTCGCCGCCGATCCCGGCATTTCCACTGGTAGATGACGATGCTGCCAGTTTTCCCGTACTTTCGGACTGCCCATAGATATTCAGTATATTGCCTTCATTCACGGCAATGCCGCCGCTTGCAGTCAGTGTATGGCCGTCCACCAAGATCAGATGTACTTCGCCCGAAACGGTGATTCGCTCGGAGATGGTTACATCACTGATTACTGCATACCAGCCGTCGGTCAGTTCATCTGTCAACTCAGTCATATCTGCCGTGACGATTGTAAATTCTTCACATATCTGGGTTGCTCCGGAGGCATCGACATAATCCACAGGAGTCAGTTCATAGAGCACATACAGAGTATGATCATCTGCAATAGAAACCGTTGTTTCGCTCTCTATCAGAACACCTTCACCGTCCTCTTCCGTATACCAGCCCTTAAAAGTATATCCATAGAGGGAAGGCGTTGGAAGTTCATCGCCGTATGCGCTGCCGAAGGTTACAGTGATGTCCTCACAGCTTTCACCATCCCCAGCATCAAAAGACACCGTGAGTTCTGTACCTTCTTCAATTATGACATAAGGATAAACGTCCTTTGAATCTTCTTCCGCATTATAGCCAACCGCATACCCATTCGCTACCTCTACGTCATAAACCTGTGAATACAAGGTTCCTTCACCATAATAGCCGCCGGTGATCGTAATAGTACTGTCATCATCGCCGCCGCTTCCGCCGCCGATCGGGTCATAGCTGGCGGATTCTGCCAGAATATAGCCGCCGCTGATTTCAAGAGTGCCGGTGAAAGCACCACTACCGCCGCCAATTCCTGCGCCCTTGCTGCCGCCGGTAGCCGTCACAGTGCCCTCACCGATAACAATGGAGCCGCTGAAAGAGCCACTGCCGCCGCCAATTCCTGCTCCGTTGCTGCCGCCGGTGGCGGTCACCGTACCACCGGTGATGGAGATAGTGCCGGAGAACGTGCTGCTGTTACCTCCAATGCCTGCTCCGTTTCCGTTGCCGGTAGCTGCCACCTCAGCATACCCATCAATGGAGATGGTGGCAGTACTGCTGCTGCCGTTGCCTCTGCCGATCCCTGCGCCATTCGTGCCGCCTGTGGCGGTCACCGTACCGCCGTTAATAGTGACGGTAAGGGTACTTTTACTGCTAACACCGCTTCCGATGCCTGCTGCACCGCCGCTTTTACCAGTACCACCATTAGCAGTGACAGAGCCGCCAGTGATGGTGATGTCGGTACTGCCGCTACATTTCATGCTGTCTCCGATACCCGCCGCATATTCGCCGCCGGTGGCGGTAATCGTACCTCCGCTGATGGTAACTTTGGTGCCGCTGCTTTCATAGGCATTGCCGATGCCTGCACCGCTGTTGCCGCCGGTGGTATTAATTGTGCCGCCGTTGATGGTAATTGTACCGCCGCCACCGTTATTGCCGCCTCCGATACCGGCACCACAATCGCCACCCTGTGCGGTAACAGTACCTCCGTTAACGGTAATAGTTCCTCCGTTCTTTGTTTGTCCGCCGCCAATACCTGCAGCGCTGCCACCGCCATTGGCCGTCACAGTGCCGCCGTTAATGGTAATTGTTCCGCCGTTGCCGCTTTTGCCGCCGCCGATGCCTGCAGCATTGCCATTTCCAGTGGCAGTAATAGTTCCGCCATTAATAATTATGATCCCACCGGCTTTACCATTTGCCCCGCCGATGCCTGCTCCGTTGCTGCCGCCAGTGGCAGTCAGGGTACCTTCTGTGCTGCCGTCGCCCGACGCACTGGTAATAGTCAGGCTGGCTGAAGCAGTGTTCTGCAGACCCGCATACCCGTCGGCAGAGGAAGTCAGGATATTCGTGCCGCTGAGCTTGATGGTCACAGCTGAGCTTGTATTGACCTGAAACGGAGAGGCGCTACTGCTTGAACTCTGCACGCTGACAAGTGTGATTGTAACATCATCGCCCGCGCTCACCAGAATCCGGTCAGTCTCCGTGCTGGTGATGCCCTCATCTGTGTTCATAGAAATGGTAAAATCACCGCCAGAAGTAATGGTCAACAAATTATCAGTGTAGGTATAGCTTCCGGTGCTTTCCTGTACAACAAAATCCGTTGCTTCCCACTTGGCATAAAAGGTCTTATCACCATAATCCGTCGAACTGATTTCGGTAACTGCCTCACCGGAGAAATCACTGTCCTCATACCATCCGATAAAGGTATATCCGTTCCTCGTTATTGTCTCAGAATCAGGAAGCGACACACTTGTGCCATACGTATAGGAAGTCAATTCGCTGCCTTCTGCAATCGTTCCGCCATTTGTTTCCAGCGTCACGCTATAAGTGCCATTCTCCTCAATGACAACATACGGCCAGGTAGTCTGTGTACTCTCCGTATTATCGATTACATCATAACCTGTAGCAACGCTTACACTATAAACGGTTTCCGCACTCGTATCTCCTGTGCCAAAATAGCCGCCGGTGATGGTGATATTGGATGAGCTGCCACCTTCACCGCCGCCGATTGCACTGCCGGAATTGGAGGAAGCGAGAATATAACCGCCGCTTATCGTTATATCGGTACCGGCTTTAGCGATGCCGCCACCGATTGCCGCACCCCTATTGCTGCTCGCGGTAACTGAGCCGCCGGTGATCGTAATATTGCTGCCTGTGCCATTACTGCTGCCGTCACCGCCACCGATTCCTGCACCGCCGTTTGGTCCTTTTGCTGTAACCGTACCGCCGTTTATTGTAATATAACTGCCTGCGGCAGTATCTCCGCCGCCGATTCCTGTAGCAAATGACCCACCTGTCGCAGTGACATCACCGCCGTTTATTTCAATATAGCTTCCCGCACCGGAAATGCCACCGCCAATTCCCGCACCCCTTGTGCCGCCATTCGCGACGATTGTGCCGCTGTTTATTGTGATATATTGACCTGCACCATGATATCCGCCGCCAATACCTGCTCCGTTTTCGCCTCCGGTTGCAGTGACATTTCCGCCGTTGATCGTGATATTTTGGCCAGCGCCATAGTATCCGCCGCCGATTCCGGCAGCGCTTGTTCCTCCGGCTGCTGTAATGCTGCCGCCATTAATCGTGATAACACCGCTGGATTGATTTTGGCCACCGCCGCCAATTCCTGCATAATAGTCTGTTGATGCAGATGCGTTCAGGACGCCTGTGCCGCCTGATTGCCCATAAATGACCAATGTATCCCCGCTGTTTACGGTAATGCCGCTGCTTGCAGTGAGGGTACAGTCGTCCACCAGGATTAGATATACCGTACCGCTAACGGTAATTCTGTTCGAGTTTGTTACAGTGCTGTCTGCCACATACCAGCCGTCTGACCATTCTGTGTCCGACGCTGTGATGGATGTGTACGAAGAACAGGTCTGGGTGCTCCCGTTTTCATCTATATAATCAACGCTTACAGTTTCCCCTTCCTCATCCGCCATGGAAACCGTACCACTGAAATAATCCAGCACATCCCACAGCGCATCAATATTGGAAACCATCTCCTGATCTTCCTCGGACAATGCGTAATAAGCATCGCAGATCTCCGACGCATCTGTATAAATCTCGTTCTGCCCGTCGGTGTCCATTTCAGCGATTTCATCCACAGTCGGCAAAGTGTCAATCAGTGCCTCCACCGCGCAGATCGCGCAGGTCTCCGCGTCGTTGCCGTGGTCACAGAGTGTCGCTGCGCTTGTAAGGAGTGCATTAGCCTCCTCTGCGGACGCTTCCTCCGCGGCTCCCTCTGCCGTTCCCGTTTCAGACTCGGACGCGGACGCAGCTGCTGCCCCTTCTGCAGACGTTCCCGTTTCGGTTTCCGCTGCTCCGGTCTCGGATTCTGCCTCTGTCGCCGACGCATCGATCTCTGCATCTGTCTCCGCTTCGGTTTCCGTCTTTGACGCTTCCGTCTCGGCCTCTGTTTCCGTCTGAGCCGCTTCTGGCTGAGTTGTTTCCGCCGTAGCTTCGGTCTCTGCCTTCGACGCTTCCGTTTCCGTCTTTGACGTCTCTGTCTCCGTTTCTGCCTGCGCCTCTTCTGCCGCGGTCGTCTGCGCCGCCCCCGACTCTTCCGATGCGGCGGCAGCCTCACTGCCGGATTCCGAAGTCGCCGCTGCCTCCGCAGCCGTTTCCACACTGACCGCATTCGTTTCATCCTGCGCGAAAGCGGCGTCCGGAATCATCCCGGCCAGCAGACAAAACGTCAGCAACACGCTTAATGTCTTTCTAAAATGCTTTCCTGATAACCTTCTGTTCCCCTTCATAATCTTCTCCTTTCTGATTCTGTCATCTATCGTTCCACTCAATTGTTATTGAGAAAAATCGTTTCTCATATATAACTTACCGTATATAACTTACTCGTTCCGCATACACATGCGTCTGCCGATAACCGAAAAATTCCTTATCCGGTCCTGCACATCCGGCAAAAGAACATCCTCGCAAAGCGTTTTTGCTTTATAAGAACGAAGTTTCCTGTAAAGCAAAACAAGGCGCATCACGCCCGCGGAGCATCCGCGAGCGAAACACGCCTTGTAATTTGATAATAAAAGAATAAAAGCAGTAAAACCGGACAGCGTCAAGCCCTGTCTGTCTGTCTGTCTGTCTGTCTGTCTGTCTGTCTGTCTGTCTGTCTGTCT